>JANPKX010000616.1:0-2876 GCA_031426235.1 Alphaproteobacteria bacterium
TCAGCCCAAGGCCACCGGGACGCAGGCATGTGAGGCCCGCGTTCAGTCGTTTCAGGGACAGGATGTTTTCAACCGTTTCCGAAAGCGTGGCGTCGTCCAGTTCACTGCGCCCGCGCGCGTAGGTGCCCGAGGCGATGGCTCCGCAAGGGCCAAGCCGCCCACCGACACCGGCCGTCGCGTTGATGCGGCTCGTGTCCAGGCGAGGGTTCTTGTCGTGGAACAGGTAGGACACGCGACCATTGAGAAAGACGGCCTGCTGTCCTACCGGCTGCACGATCGTGGCGTAGAACGCGGGCGAGGCGATGATGTCGTCGATGGTCAGGCCGCGGGCCGTAGCCGCCGTCTTGTTGGTACGCGACACGTTGGAATCGTAGTCGACACGGCCTTCTGCGTGAAGGTCGACCTGACGCGGCGCGCGGCCTCTGACCATCCCTTCGGGCGTGATCTGCGCCTGGGCTTCCGCTCCCGTTACGGTGACCAGCATCAGCACTGCGCCGAGCGTCCAAGGCCTCTGATTCATCCCCTCGTCCCTTGTCCGCGCGCGCCTACTGAGTTGAAAGCATAGTCGACGCTCCGCATTAACCAATTCATAGCGGCTTAATTCGGGCTCTGGTGACGCTTCGACGCAACGAGCCGAAGAAATTACGCAACTGCTCGGCCGGTGTCGCCCGCCGGGCGGCCGCTTCAACAAACAGCCCGTCCATCCGAGGGTGGGGACGAAACGTCGCGGTCAACGCCGCGAGCCGGCCGCGGATGAGGCGCTTTCGCCGCGCCTGGCCGGGTTGCATCAGGTCGATCTCTCCGATCGCCAGGGGCGCCGCGGCGATCACGCCCTCCGCCAGCGCTGCCTCGAGGAAGGTTTCGCCGCGCTTGGTGCGGGACATCACGAGGCTGCGACCGTCCAGTTCCTCGAACTTCGGATACCCGCTCTCGCCGCCATACCAGGCATCCGCGCAGGCGATGTCCGCAGCGCCGCCGACCGCGTCGGGGCAGATCTTGCACCGGAACTGGACCTCATGGGACAGATGTCCGCCCCAGCTTTCCTCGTAGGTCATCGCCGCCACGTCGCCGTTGCGAAGTGTCGCCTTAGCCTTTCCCGGCCAGCCGTCGCCCCGATACTGGAAAGCGGTCACCTCGCCGGCTTCAACGCCCATCGTCGTCAGCACCCGACCCACCGCCCGCCGGCTGGGTACGCCAGCGCAGAAGAAAGCCAGCATCAGACGCACGTGCGCGTCGACCCGAGGATCGACCCGGGCCAAAGCGCGGAGCGCCGAAACATCGCATGGCTTCCCAATGAAGGCGATCGCGCCCCCGCCAGCCAGGATCTGATCGATATCCGAAAGCGGTGAAGACGAGACATAGCGGGACCCGGCGCCGGCAATGACTGCCTCAGGCGTTGTGGAAACCACAACGGTATTGGCCACGGGATCGGCGGGGTCGGCGCGAACGTGGACAACGCGGTCGACATGGCCCGACCGCAGCGCGTGGGCCGCCAGCGCGGTGATCACGCCGCCAGAAGAGCCCTTGAAACGCACGTCAGGGTCCAGCGCGAACCCGGTGGCCACGCGCTCGTAAGGTCCCCAGTACGGATGCACACCGGCCGCTGTCGGCCAGTCCACAACGACCGCGCCCGGGCAAGCGGCTGCGATGGTCGCCTCGGCGCGGGCTGAGATGGCGGCACGTTGCCTGGGGCGGCTAAAGCCTGGCGGGGCCGACGTCATGGCGATGGCGCCGTCGGACACCGAGGCGCACAGACCACAGCCGCTGCAAAGATCGCCGCCAACGACGCGCCGCACTGTAGGAGAGGGGTCGAACTGGCTCACAAGGTCTCGATCAATCCGCGTTGGCGTGTGCGCCTGTGTGCAAAGCACGTGCCGCGAAGTGCCCCGCGTCGGCGCGGCAAGCAAGCGCCAAAAGCCGCGGCCGGGAAGTGCCGCCAAGACGGCAGGCAACCGGGCCAGAGCGACCCGGCCGCCCAGGTCCGGCTAGAGCAGGAAGTCGGCGCTCATCAAGGCCTTTCCGGAGAAGACGTTGATGGCAAAGTCCGCCTGACCATCGCCGTTTATGTCGCCTTGCACCACATAGTGATCCTTGTCGAAATTAACCGTCAGCTGGCCGGCCGTCTTCGTGAATGCGGCCACGAGCTTGAACTTGTCGTCCCCGCCTCCGGCGATCGCGTCGATTTTGCGAAGGTCGATGACGTCGCCCTGGCTGCCATTGAAGTCCAGGATGGTGTCGCGCCCGGTGAGGACGACGGTTGAATCGGCGACGTTGTCGTAGAAGAAGGTGTCCGCACCTGCACCCCCCGTCAGCCGGTCGGCGCCTCCGTTGCCGTTAATGAGGTCGTTGCCGCCGCCGCCGATCAGGACATTGACGCCGTTGTCGCCCACCAGGGTGTCGGCGAAGGCCGAACCCGTCACGTTCTCGATATCGCAGAGCGTATCCTTCCCGGCGCCTATCGTCTTCTGAGCGACACCGCTCGACGTTTCCCCGTTCCAACGCATGAGGCCGATGTTCACCCCGGCAGCGGCGCCCTGGTAGGACGCGGTGTCGTTGCCAGCGCCGCCGTCGATCATGTCGTCCCCGTCACCGCCTTCGAGGGTGTCGTTGCCTTCATAGCCCAATAGGCGATTGTCGCCGGCGTTGCCCTTCAGGTTGTTGTGGAGCGCATTGCCGGCCGCATCGACATCCTTGGCTCCCGTCAGGATGACGTCCTGACCCCTGGCGCCCAGCGTCACGCTTCCGTCCGAGGTCACCTTGTCGACATCGGCGAAGCCCGTGGCGGCCTGCTTGGCCAGCGTCAGCCCCTGCGACGGCAAAAGCTTCGCGATCGCCGCGTTCTTGCTCAGCCACTCGCCGGTGGCCGCGGCGCCTGC
>JANPKX010000617.1:0-7318 GCA_031426235.1 Alphaproteobacteria bacterium
CGGTGATGAACAGCCCGAACGCCCACACGACCCCGCCGAACGGGATGTCCCGCCGCTTCCGCATGATCACGGCCAACGACAAGGGGATGGTCATGTAGGCTAGGCCGATCAGGAAATCGGAGACGACGTGGGTCCAGAGGAGCTCCGGGCGCCAGAGCAGGCAGATGCCGTGCGGCGACAGCATGTCGGTGTTAAGCAATTCGCGGAAATACTGAAGCATGATCGCCGTCTTTACACCCCGTTCGAACTTGGGGCGCCGCGGACGATCGACTGCCGCGACAGAACCACCCCAGGCCCAGATTAGTCGGGGAAATCCGCCCCGTCAGCCCATGGGGTAGAGGATTTCCTTGCTGACCTTGTCGATGGTTTTCATGACCTCGGTGCTCAAGGTCAGGTCGCACGCTGCGAAAATGTCGGCGAGCTGGTCGGTGTGGGTGGCGCCCACGATGGTCGAGGCCACGAAGTCGTGCTGCTTGCTCCAGGCGGTCGCCAGAGTGACCGGTGACATCCCGGCCTCGGCGGCGATGGCGGCGAAACGGGCCGTCGAGGCCAGGGTCTTATCGTTGACGAAGCGCAGCGCCATGGCAGCCTGACGGCCGCCGATTTCCAGGTAGCGGGAGAAGCGGGCGCCGTCCGGCCGCGCGCCGTCCTGGTATTTGCCCGAGAGTACGCCGCCGGCCAGGGGCGAGTAGGGGATCAGGCTGACGCCCTCGCGGCGGCAGGCGACCGCCAGCTCATCCTCGAAGCGGCGGTTGTTGAGGCTGAAGTTATTCTGGATGGTCTGGTAACGGGCGACGCCGAGGCTTTCCGAGGTCTGCAGGCTCTTCATCAGGCCCCAGGTGGTCTCGTTGCTGCAGCCGATCACCCGCACCTTGCCGGCCCGGACCAGCTCGTCCAGCGTCTCCAGGGTCTCGTCATAGGCGATATCGTGATCGGGCCAGTGGGTCTGGTAGAGGTCGATGTAGTCGGTGCCCAGGCGGACGAGGCTGGCCTCGATGGCGCGGGTGATGTTGTGCCGGTCGAGGGCTGTCATGCCGGCCCGCTGGGAACCCTTGATCCAGCCGTGGCTGGGGCCGCAGACCTTGGTCGCCAGGATGATGGCGTCGCGGTCCTTGGTCTTGAGCCAGCGCCCGACGATCTCCTCGGTTCGGCCGGCCCATTCGGGCTTCGGCGGGACCGGATAGTTCTCGGCGGCGTCGAAGAAGTTGATCCCGGCGTCGAACGACATGTCCAGGATGCGGTGCGACATGGCCTCGTCGGCGGACGCGCCGAAGGTCATGGTGCCCATGCAGATATCGGACACAACGATCGCGCTGCGGCCCAGACGTTTGTTGCCCATGTCGGTCTTTCGAGGATGGAGGGGTGATCGGAGGCGGGTATGGAACAGCCGAGCCGGCGCAACAAGATGTTGGCGCTAACGCTCGGCCGCTTTTGAACCGGCGGCGGCCTTCGGCGCTTGAACACGTATGCAATTTCACGAACTCGTCGAGACGGCGGCCCAGGTTATCGAATACGCGGGCGTCAGCGTCGTGGTGTTCGGGATCATCTTGGCCAGCGCCATCTTCGTCCGCGAAGGCTTCGGCGCCCGCAGTTGGCATGACGCCTTCGCTCGTTACCGCGCCAACCTGGGCCGAGGGATTCTCCTGGGCCCAGAGCTTCTGGTCGCGGCCGACATCATCGCCACGGTCACGTCGCCCCTGACGGTGACCAGCGTCGGCTTGCTGGCGGCCGTCGTGCTGATCCGCACCTTCCTCAGTTTTTCGCTGGAAACCGAGATCGAGGGCCGGTGGCCGTGGCGCCGCGCCGAAGGGGAAGCCCAGCTTTCGCGTGCGGACTGAGGGTGAGCGCCCCTCCACCACGCTGCGCGTGGTCCCCCTCCCCACGAGTGGGGAGGACCACCAGCATCGAGGCCCCGGGTCCTCCCTGCGCGCAGCGCGGGGAGGGGAACCCCGCCAAGCGGGGTGGAGGGGTCTGCGCTACTTCTTCGCGTTGTAGGCCTTTACCGCCGCCATGGTTTCGCTGACGTGGTTGGTGGGGTCGCCCTTGGTGTAGGCCAGCAGGATCTCGCCCTTGGGGGAGATCACATAGGAGGTGCGGTCGGACCAGTCGGGCTTCATGGCCAGCACCGAGTCGTACTCTTTAGCGATCTTGGCGCCGGGGTCGGCGGCGACGGCGAACTTGCCGGCGCAGTGCTCGGTTTCCTTGGAGAAGGCGGCCAGGGTCTTGAGGTTGCCG
Source organism: Alphaproteobacteria bacterium (assembly GCA_031426235.1). GTDB lineage: Bacteria > Pseudomonadota > Alphaproteobacteria > Caulobacterales > Caulobacteraceae > Phenylobacterium. The sequence continues at coordinate 2,236 of JANPKX010000617.1, forward strand.
GCGGTGATCCCGATCACGGTGGCCTTCTGGGCCTTGAACTGATCGGCGGCCTCGGAGAACAGCCGCGCCTCTATGCTGCAGCCGGCCGTGTGGGCGGCGGGGAAGAAGTAGAGCACGACCGGCCCCTTCTTCATCGCATCGGCCAGGGCGACCGTGACGGGCTCGCCGGCGAGGTAGCCAGGCGTGGTGAAGACCGGCGCCTTGGCGCCGACCTTCAGGGCGGCGGCGGCAGGCGAGGCGAGGAGGCTGGCCGCGGCGGCGGCGAGGAGGAAACGCTTCATGGACGATATCCTTGGGAGACGTGCGGAATAGCGAGGCTGTGAAATAGCGCGGATCGTCGCGCCGCGACAGCCCGAACCCGGGTCAGGCGTTGGGCTGGACCAGGATTTTCACATGCGCCTCGGGATCGCCCAGCGCTGTGAAGGCGCCGGCCACGCCGTCCAGGCCGACCGTGCCGGTAACGAGGCCGGATACATCGATCACGCCCTCGGCGATGTGGTGGAGGGTTTGGGCGAACTCCTCGGGTGTGTAGCCCAGCACAAAGGTCAGCTCGATTTCCTTTGTGACGGCGATGGAAGGCTCGAAGCGGTCGGTCTCCATGCAGACCCCCGCCACCACGATCTGGGCGCCGGCAGGGGCGGCCTCGATCAGAGCCTGGACGACGCCGGGCGAGCCGACGCACTCGAACACAACGGGCTGGGCAATCGGAGTGCCGATCATCCGCAGCATCCCCTGGGCCTGGCGGGTCTTGGGGACGCCCAGGGCCTCCCAGCGCTCGTGCGGACTTTCCGCCGCGGGGTCGATGACGATGTCGGCGCCCAGCCGCTCGGCGGCCGCCCGGCGGCGGGGCGAGAAGTCGGCGGCGATGACGGGGCCATGCCCCTTGGCTTTCAGAGCGGCGATGATGGCGAGACCGACGGGACCGCATCCGACGACGAGCGAGACGGACTTGGGTTCCAGACGGGCCTTGGCGACGGCGTGGAGCCCCACGGCGAAAGGCTCGGTCAGGACGGCCTTGTCGGTAGGCAGGCCGTTGGGGACCGCCAGCACCAGGGCCTCGCTCAGCAGCATCTGCTCGGCGAACCCGCCCGGCAGGCGGTTGGAGAAGCCCAGCGCCTCCATGCCCGCGCCGTGCATCGTGACCGGCACGCTGACCACCCGGGTCCCGGGCTTCAGCGTCTTGGGCGACCCCGGACCATGGTCGAGGATCTCGGCGCAGAACTCATGGCCGAACACCGTGTCAGCGCTGGGCTCAAAGCCGTTGTCCGGGGCGCCGGATCGACGGCTGAGCGCGATCATGTGCTCCATGTGGTGGAGGGCGTGCAGGTCGGATCCGCAGATCCCGCACGCCAGGGTCCTGACCAGAACCTGGCCGACGGCGGGGGTGAGGTCGGCGATCTCGTCGCAGACCAGGGCTTTGTTGCGGCGGACGACGGCTCTCATGCGCAGGTCTCCCAATCACCGACGTTCTTGTCGCGTCGGGCGCTATCCCCTAACCCTCGCGGCTCGGAATCACCAGGGAACGCCCCATGAGCCTCGCCTTCCTTTTCCCCGGCCAGGGCAGCCAGGCCATCGGCATGGGCCAGGACCTCAGCACCGCCTTCGCATCGGCGCGCGAGGTCTTCCAGGAGGTCGACGATGCTCTTGGCCAGAAGCTGTCGATGCTGATGCGCGACGGGCCGGAAGACCAGCTCACTCTGACCGAGAACGCCCAGCCAGCGCTGATGGCGGTGAGCGTGGCGGTGATGCGCACCCTGGAGCGGGAGTTCGGGGTCAGCGTGGGCAAGGCCGCCTTCGTGGCGGGCCACAGCCTGGGGGAATACTCGGCCCTGGCCTCAGCGGGGTCGATCGGGCTGGCGGATACGGCCCGGCTCTTGCGGCTGCGCGGCCAGGCGATGCAACGCGCCGTACCGGTGGGGCAGGGCGCGATGGCCTCGTTGATCGGCCCCAAGGCGGACGTAGCGTTGGCCGAGGAGGCCGCGAAGGCGGGTTCGGAGATCGGCGTCTGCGTCGTCGCCAACGACAACAACGCCGGCAATGTGGTGATCTCCGGCGACAAGGCGGCAGTGGACCGCGCCATCGAGAAGGCCAAGGAACTCGGCGCGCGGGCGATCCTGCTGAATGTTTCCGCGCCGTTCCACTGCCCCCTGATGCAGCCCGCCGCGGACGAAATGGCCGAGGCGCTGGCGGCGGCGACCATCCTGGCGCCCCGGGCGCCGGTGGTGACGAACGTGACGGCCCAACCGACCAGCGAGCCCGAGAGCCTGCGCCGGCTCCTGGTCGAGCAGGTGACGGGGCGCGTCCGCTGGCGCGAGAGCGTGACCTGGATGGCCGGCGAGGGCGGGGTGACCCGGTTCGCCGAGGCGGGCGCCGGCAAGGTGCTGTCCGGCATGGCCAAGCGCATCGCCCCGGACGCCGAGGCCACGCCGCTGAACGGGCCCGCCGACCTCGAAACCTTCGCGAAGACCTTGTGAGCGCAATCATGTTCGACCTGACCGGCAAGACCGCCCTTGTGACCGGGGCGACGGGCGGCATCGGCGCGGAAATCGCGCGGACGCTGCACGCACAAGGGGCCCACGTGGTGCTGTCCGGCACCCGTGAGGCGGTGCTTGGGGAGCTTGCGGCCTCGCTGGACGGGCGGGTTTCGGTGGCGGCGGCGAACCTCGGCGACGCGGCGGCGGTGGACGGGCTGGTCGAGGCGGCGGAGGCGGCGGCAGGATCGCCGCTGGACATTCTGGTGGCCAATGCAGGCATCACCAAGGACGGCCTCTTGATGCGCATGAAGGACGAGGACTGGGAGACTGTCCTGAAGGTCAACCTCGAGAGCTATTTCCGGCTGAGCCGGGCGGCCATGCGCGGGATGATGAAGCGGCGATTCGGGCGGATCATCGGGATCACCTCGGTGGTCGGCGTGATGGGCAATCCGGGCCAGGCCAACTATGCTGCCTCGAAGGCCGGGATGATCGGGTTTTCCAAGGCCCTGGCTCAAGAGGTCGCGACCCGGGGCATCACCGTCAACTGCGTGGCGCCCGGCTTCATCGAAAGCCCCATGACGCAGGCGCTGACCGAAGCGCAGAAGACCGGCATCCTGGCCACCATCCCCGCGGGCCGCCTGGGCTCGGGCGCCGACGTCGCGGCGGCCTGCGCCTATCTGGCCTCTAACGAGGCGGCCTACGTCACCGGCCAGACCCTGCACGTGAACGGCGGGATGGCGATGATCTGACTATCGACATACCGCGCCGGCGTGCTACCCGGCCCGACCATCGATCACCACGGCGGCAGTTGACTTCAAACCCCACGTCGCCGATTCAGAGACCCGACTGAGCCCTGAGGGACCTAAACCTATGTCCGACGTCCTAGAACGCGTCCGCAAGATTGTTATCGAGCATCTCGACGCTGACCCCGAGAAGGTCACCGAGAAGGCCAGCTTCATCGACGACCTGGGCGCAGACAGCCTCGACAACGTCGAGCTGGTGATGGCGTTCGAGGAAGAGTTCGACATCGAGATCCCCGATGACGCGGCCGAACACATCCAGACCGTCGGCGACGCGGTCAAGTTCATCGGCGAGCGTCTGGGCGGCTGAGCCGCCTTCGGATCACGTACCGGAATCAGAGCCGCCGCGTCCCTGGGGTCACCCCCGCTGAGACGCGGCGGTTTTCATTTGAGGTTAGGCCATGCGTCGTGTCGTCGTCACAGGCATCGGGCTGCTGACCCCGCTGGGGCAGGGGACCGAGATCACCTGGAAGAAAATCCTGGCCGGAGAGTCCGGCGCGGGGCGCATCAGCGCCTTCGACGTGGACGGCTGGGCCTGCCAGATCGCCTGCGAGGTGCCGCGAGTGGACGGCCGGGGCGGCGGCGGGCCGGATATTCCCGGCAGCTTCGACCCTGAACTGACCATGTCGGCGAAGGATCGCCGGCGGGTCGATGATTTCATCCTCTACGGCCTGGCGGCGGCCGACGAGGCAGTGAAGGATTCCGGCTGGGTTCCCGAGTCGGACGACGATAAGGAGCGCACCGGGGTCATGATCGGCTCGGGGATCGGCGGCCTGGGCACCATCGCCGCGACAGCCATCGAGCTGCACGAGAAGGGTCCGCGCCGGGTCAGCCCGTTTTTCATCCCGTCGGCCCTTATCAACCTGATCTCGGGCCAGGTCTCGATCCGCTATGGCTTCAAGGGCCCGAACCATGCGGTGGTCACGGCCTGCGCCACCGGCGCCCACGCCATCGGCGACGCCTGCCGGATGATCAAGTACGGCGACGCCGATGTGATTGTGGCCGGCGGGGCGGAGGCCAGCGTGGTGCCGGTGGGCATCGCGGGCTTCATCGCCTGCCGGGCCATGTCGACCAGCTTCAACGATGCGCCGCACCGCGGCAGCCGCCCTTACGACAAGGACCGCGACGGCTTCGTCATGGGTGAGGGCGCCGGCATCGTGGTGCTGGAGGAGCTGGAACACGCCCTGGCGCGCGGGGCCAAGATCTACGCCGAGGTGATCGGCTATGGCATGGCGGGTGACGCCTATCACATCACCGCCCCGGCCGAGGATGGCGACGGCGGCTTCCGGGCGATGAAGGCGGCGATCAAGGACGCGGGGATCGACCCCTCTGAAATCGATTACATCAACGCCCACGGCACCTCGACGCCGCTGGGCGACGAGATCGAGCTGGGCGCCGTCACCCGCCTGTTGGGCGACGCCGCGGCGAGGGCGACCATGAGCTCGACCAAGTCGGCGACCGGCCACCTGCTGGGCGCGGCCGGCGCGATCGAGGCGGCCTTCGTCTGCCTGGCGATCCGCGACCAGATCGCGCCGCCGACGATCAACCTGGACAACCCGTCCGTCGAGACGGTGATCGACCTGGTTCCCCACAAGGCCAAGCCGATGAGGATCGACACGGCGCTGTCCAACAGCTTCGGGTTCGGCGGCACCAACGCCTCGGTGATCTTCAAGAAATACCCGTGAAGATTCGCCGCCTCAGCCGACGTGCGGCCGGCGGCGGCGCCCTGATCGCCGTGGGTCTCGCGCTGCTGCTGGGGCTGGCGGCGATATGGACCTATGCCGGGCCGGGGCCGAAGGCGCGGGAGGG
>JANPKX010000618.1:0-10563 GCA_031426235.1 Alphaproteobacteria bacterium
AAGACCCTGGGTCTGATCGGCGCCGGCAACATCGGCGGCTACCGCGACGCCCCTCCGGGTCTGCGGATCTGGTGCGGGGCCACGGTGGAGACCTCCGACCTGGAGGCGCTCACGCCCTGGCTCGACTGGGCCTTCGCCACGCTCGCCGCCGAACTCACAGCCGCCTAGCTCAAACATACCGCTCATCCCGACAAATGCCGGGACCAGATCCCAAACGCTGGAACCGGATTGATCGGCCCGGTGGTCATAGAGCCATCTCAATGCCATTCCATCTGGGTCCCGGCATTGCCGGGATGAGCGGAGCAGAAAGAAAGAAACACTCAAATGCCCCGCGTTCTCATCGCTGACAGCCTCAGCCCCGCCGCCGTCGACATTTTCCGCCAGCGCGGCGTCGATGTGGACATCAAGACCGGCCTGACCCGGGACGAGTTGATCGCCGTGATCGGCGACTATGACGGCCTCGTGGTCCGCTCTGACACCAAGCCCAACAAGGACGTGATCGCCGCGGCGAAGTCCCTGAAGGTCATCGGCCGCGCCGGCATCGGCGTCGACAACATCGACATCCCCGCGGCGACCGCCGCCGGCGTGGTGGTGATGAACACGCCCTTTGGCAACTCAATCACCACGGCCGAGCACGCCATCGCGATGATGTTCGCCCTGGCCCGCCAGATGCCCGCCGCCGACGCCTCGACCCAGGCCGGCAAGTGGGAGAAGAGCCGGTTCATGGGCGTGGAGCTCTATGCCAAGACCCTGGGCCTTATCGGCGCCGGCAATATCGGGGGCATCGTCGCCGACCGGGCGCTGGGCCTGAAGATGAAGGTCGTGGCCTACGATCCGTTCTTGTCGCCTGAGAAGGCCGTGGAGATGGGCGTCGAGAAGGTCGAGCTGGACGACCTCCTGGCGCGCGCCGACTTCATCACCCTGCATACGCCGCTCACCGACAAGACCCGCAACATCCTGTCGGCCAAAAACCTGGCCAAAGCCAAGAAGGGTGTGATGATCGTCAACTGCGCCCGCGGCGGCCTGGTGGACGAGGTCGCGCTGCGCGCGGGTCTGGAGAGCGGCCACATCGGCGGCGCCGGTTTCGACGTGTTCGTGCAGGAGCCCGCCAAGGAAAACGTGCTGTTCGGCGCACCCAACTTCGTGGCCACGCCCCACCTGGGCGCGTCGACCAACGAGGCCCAGGAGAATGTCGCCCTGCAGGTCGCCGAGCAGATCAGCGACTACCTGCTGACCGGCGCGGTCACCAACGCCCTCAACAGTCCGTCGGTCACCGCCGAGGAGGCGCCGCGCCTGAAGCCCTTCGTGGCCCTGGCGGAGAAGCTGGGCGCCTTGGCCGGCCAGATGGTCGACTTCGGGGTCAAGGCGGTGGACATCGCGTTCGAGGGTGAGGTGGCCAAGCTGAACGTCAAGCCGCTCAGCGCCGCCGCCCTGGCCGGCGTGTTGCGGCCCATGCTGGCGGAGATCAACATGGTCTCGGCGCCGGCCGTGGCGAAGGAGCGTGGCATCGTCTTCTCCGAAAGCCGCCAGGAGGACTCGCCGATCTATGAGAGCCTGATGCGCATCACCGTGACGACCGAGAAGGGCAAGCGGTCGTTCGCCGGCACGGTTCAGGCGGGCGCGCCGCGGGTGGTCGAGGTCAAGGGCATGGACCTGGATGCCCCGTTCGCGCCGCGGATGCTCTATGTGAACAACCTGGATAAGCCGGGCTTCATTGGCGCGCTGGGCGGTCTATTGGGCGAGGCGGGCGTGAACATCGCGACCTTCAACCTGGGCCGCATCGACGCCGGCGACGACGCTATCGCCCTGGTGGGGGTCGACCAGGCGCCGGACGCCACGTTGCTGGCCAAGATCCAGGCCCTGCCGCATGTGAAGGAAGCCCGCGCCCTCGTGTTCTGACGTGATCTGGCATGGCGTTTGCGGCGACGTTTCCCGGACGAGGCGCATCCGCGCCAATTTGGGACACGTACAGACGCCATGACCAAGCTTCGCCTTATGCTGGCCGCCGCGGCCGCCCTCGCAGCCGCCGTGCCCGCCGGCGCCGCCGAACTGCTGACCAACGGCGCCTTTGAGGCCGGGAATACCGGCTTCTATTCGAGCTATGCCTACAGCCCGGGCAACTACTGGCCTGAGGCCGTCTATGGCGTCGACAGCAACCCCCGGAACGGCCATGGGCTGTTCAGTTCGTTCGGGGACCATACGTCGGGCGAGGGCCTGATGATGGTGATCAACGGCACCAGCACCGAAAACTCGGTGGTCTGGGGCCAGTCCGACCTGAACGTGGCTCAAAACACGGACTACACCTTCTCCTTCTGGCTCGGATCGGCACACCCGGCGTCGCCGGCGATCCTGGCGCCGCGCATCAACGGCGCCTGGCAGATGCCGGAGGCTCCGGCCACCGGCGGCACGCCGGGCTGGACCCAGTTCTCCTATGTCTGGAACTCGGGGGCCTACACCACCGCCACGGTTGAACTGATCAACCGCAACCTGCAGCCCTACGGCAACGACTTCGTGCTGGACGACATGAGCTTCAGCGGCGGGGCCGTGCCCGAGCCGGCCACCTGGGCGATGATGATCCTAGGCTTCGGCGCAGTCGGCTCCCTGCTCCGTCGTCGCCGCACGGCCGCGCTCGCGGCCTGACCTTAAGGTCTTTGCTGGGCCTTCAATGGAAGTCTCGACTGCGGATCAGCCGCCCGGTCACGTTCGACCGGGCGGCTATCGGCGCTTCGTCCTGGCGCAGTTCGCGCAGGCGGGCCGACAGGTCGGTAAAGCGTTCGGCCACCACGTGGACCACGCCGCCCACGCTTTGCACCTGACCGTGGACCATCAGGAACGTGCCGCTCATCGCCAGCCGCCTGTTGCTCTCGAAGACGTCCTTCCAGACCACGATGTTGGCGATGCCGGTCTCGTCCTCAAGGGTCATGAACATCACCCCCTTGGCGGTGCCTGGGCGCTGGCGCACCAGCACGAGGCCCGCCACTGAAAGCCGCCGGCGGTCGGGGGCGTTCGCCAGGGCCTCGCAAGGCGTCACACCTTCGGCGACCAGACCCTCGCGGAAGACATCGACCGGATGAGCCCGCAGCGACAGGCTGGTGTGCGATAGTCCTCGGCGACCCCATGGCCCACACTCATGAAGGGCAGGGCGACCTGGGTTTCCTTCAGGCTCTGCCTTAGCAGCAGCGGCGCGTCGCGCTCGGCTGCCCAGTCGCCGGCCATCCCCTTCACCGCCCATAGCGCCTCTCGGCGCTGGTAGCCGAGGCTGCGGAAGGCGTCCGCCTCGGCCACCAGCTCCAGGCTGCGGCGTGACAGCCCGCCCTGACGGGCGAAGGCTTCGATGCTGCGCGCTCCGGCCTGACGCGCCGCGACCAGGGCCTCGCCGTCGGCCTGCTTCAGGCCTTTGATCTGGTGCAGCCCCAGCCTGAGCGGGCGGTGCCGGTCCAGCGGGTCATCCCGATCCTCCAGGGTGGTCTCCCAGGCACTGAACATCACATCGGGCGGCCGAACCTCGACCCCATGTTCCCGCGCATCGCGGACCAGCTGGGCCGGCTGGTAGAAGCCCATCGGCTGGCTGTTCAGCAGGGCGGCGCAGAAGGCGTCCGGATGGTGGTGCTTCACCCAGGCCGAGACGTAGACGAGAATCGCGAAGCTGATCGCGTGGCTCTCCGGGAAGCCATACGAGCCGAAACCCTCGATCTGCTTGAAACACCGCTGGGCGAACTCGGGGTCGTAGCCGCGCCGCACCATGCCTTCGACGAACATCTCGCCGTGGCCGCCGATCGTGCCCACGTGGCGGAAGGTGGCCATCGAGCGGCGCAACTGGTCGGCCTCGTCGTCGCTGAACTCGGCGGCCACGATGGCGACGCGCATGGCCTGTTCCTGAAACAGCGGCACGCCCAGGGTCTTTTTCAGGATCCCCTTCAGCTCGTCCGGCGGATAGTCGGGACCCGGCTTGGGATAGTCGACCAGCTCCGGATTGGCCCGCCGCTGCAGATAGGGGTGCACCATGTTGCCCTGGATGGGGCCGGGCCGCACGATCGCCACCTCGATCACCAGGTCGTAGAACTTGCGCGGCTTTAGGCGCGGCAGCATCGACATCTGCGCCCGGCTCTCCACCTGAAACACGCCCACCGAGTCCGCGCGGCACAACATGTCGTAGACGCCGGCGTCCTCCTGAGGGATGTGGGCGATGTCGGTCACCACCGTCCCGTCGGCCAGCGGCGGCAGCAGGGCGAAGCTCTTGCGCAGGGCCGACAGCATGCCCAGCGCCAGGATATCCACCTTCATCAGGCCCAGGGCATCGATGTCGTCCTTGTCCCACTCCAGGAAGGTGCGGTCTTTCATCGCGCCGTTGCCGATCGGCACGGTCTCGTCCAGCCGCCGCTTGGTCAGCACATAGCCGCCCACGTGCTGCGACAGGTGGCGCGGGAACCCCAGCAGCTGGTGGGCCAAGGCCGTAGCCTGCCGGATTTCCGGTGCGTCGGGATCGATGCCGGTCTGGCGGATATGAGCATCCGGCACGCCGTCACCATAGCTGCCCCAGACGGTGTTCGCGAGCGCCGCGGTGATGTCCTCGGTCAGGCCCAGCGCCTTGCCCACCTGGCGGATCGCCATGCGCGGCCGATAGTGGATCACCGTCGCCACGATGGCGGCGCGCTCGCGGCCATAGCGGGCATAGATGTACTGCATCACCTCCTCGCGCCGCTCGTGCTCAAAATCGACGTCGATGTCCGGCGGCTCACCCCGGTTCTCGGAGATGAACCGCGAGAACAGCAGGTCCTGGTCCTCCTTGGTCGGATCGACCGCGGTGATCCCCAGGCAGAAGCAGACGCAGGAATTGGCCGCCGAGCCCCGCCCCTGGCAGAGGATCTTCAGCTCGTCGCGCGCATGGCGCACGATGTCATGGACGGTCAGGAAATAGTTCGGGTAATCCAGCTTCTCGATCAGGTCGAGCTCGTGGGCGACCGTCTTGCGAACCTTGTCCGGCACGCCCGCGGGATAGCGCCAGTCGGCCCCGGCCCAGCTCAGGTCGCGCAAGTGCTGGATGGCGCTCTTGCCGGCCGGCACGGGCTCGTCGGGGTATTCGTACCGTAGCTGGCCCAGGTCGAAGGTGATGCGCCCGGCGATCTCGCCGCTGCGCTCCACGGCCCCGGGGAACCGAGCGAACAGACGGGCCATTTCTTGCGGCGACTTCAGGTGGCGCTCGGCATGGGCGGCCAGGCGCAGGCCGGCTTCTGCGATCGTGCAGCCCTCGCGGATGCAGGTCAGCACGTCCTGCAACGGACGCCGCTCGGGGCCGTGGTAGAGCACGTCGTTCGTCGCCACCATGGGTGCGCCCGCCGCCCGGGCCAGGGCGTCGAGCTGGGTCAGGCGGCGCAGGTCGCGGGCGCCGTACCGCCGGGCCGCGGCCAGCCAGACATCGCGCCGCAACGTTCCGGCGATGCGTTTCAGGTCAGCCTCGAAGGTCTCGTCCAGCCGCTCGGGCGGGACCACCAGGGTGAGCTGACCCTCAGCATGGTCCAGGAAGTCGGCCCAGCTCAACTCGCACCCGGCCTTCTTGGCCCGGCGCTGGCCCAGGGTCAGCAGGCGGGTGAGGCGGCCATAGGCCTCGCGGTCTGTGGGATAGACCAGCAGGCTGGGCGTCGCGTCGACGAAATCCAGCCGGCACCCGGTCAGCGCGCGGATGGTCGCGCCCGAGGCCTTCAGGTCCTGCTGCTGGCGCCAGGCCCGCACCACGCCGGCCAGGCTGTTGCGGTCGCAGATTCCCACAGCCTCTAGCCCCAGGGCCTGGGCGCCTGTCACCAGTTCCCAGGGATGCGAGGCCCCGCGCAGGAACGAGAAGTTGCTGGCCGCCTGCAGTTCGGCGTAGCGGGTCATGGAACCCTTCCCCAAACTCGATGCGAACTTCCTTCTCCCCCTGCGGGAGAAGGTGGCCTTGCGAAGCAAGGTCGGATGAGGGGTCGTTCAGAGGTGACCGTGCGGTGGCGGTCGGCCAAGGGCGTCGAGAATACCATTGAGCACCCGCGGATCGTCGTCGGTGATCTCGCCGTTGGCGAAACGCAGAACCCTGAATCCTTGTTCGGCCAGCCATGCGTCGCGTTCGGCGTCGCGGACGGGATCGTGGAGGGGGCCGTCGGCTTCCACAACCAACCGGACGTGAAGGCAGAGGAAGTCCACGACATAAGGTCCGATGGGAACCTGTCGGCGGAACTTGAACCCTTCCAGGCGCCGGCTGCGCAACAGCTTCCACAAGAACCGCTCGGTGTAGGTCTCTGAGCGACGTAGGCTCCGAGCCAATCGGGTTGTTGCGGGACGCGCCACAGCGTTAGGCGCCGCCCAGCTTGAAGGCTGTGCGCCCCCTCATCCGACCCCGTTCCACGGGGCCACCTTCTCCCGCGAGGGGAGAAGGACCGCGAGATGTGACGAAGGTCATGGCGGGTCACGTCAGGTCCGTGAACGGATTGAAGGCGACCTCCCAGAGGTTGCCCTCGGGGTCATGACCATGTCGCCGGGCGCATAGTTGTGCAGCGGGAAGCCGAGGCCGTCGCGGTAGAAGGCCAGCATGCGGTCTAGGTCGTGGACCGCGAAGGTGATCAGGCTGATCTTGGGTTTCATCAGGGCTCCTATCCGAAGAGGCCGTGCATCCACCAGTTCGGCGGCGCCTGGGGGTCGTTGAAGAGGCCTTCGCGGAACAGCCAGAAGCGGCCGCCGTCCTGATCCTCCACGCGGTAATAGTCGCGCACCCGTTCCACCCCGACGGCGTCGATCGGCCGTTTCCACCATTCCTCGCCGATCCGCTCGGGACCCTCGGCGCGCCGCACCCGGTGCAGGCGTCCGCGCCAGCGGAACTGGTTGGGCGGATCGTCCGGCAGCAGGGCGGTCACCGCCTCCAGCGGCTCGGGCCGGCGGAACAGGCGCATGGGGCGCGGCGTCTCGCGGTCCCAGGCCGCGGAGGCGGTCTCCAGCGGCCCGGCACGCCCAACGGCCAATTCCGGCACGTGGCTCTCAAGCGGCTGGGCGCGCCACACCCGCTCAGGACCCAGGCGGTTGGCGAGGCGGTCGATCAGCGGGGCCAGGCCATCCTCCACCGCCGGCGCCAGACCCGCCTCGATCCGCGTCTGGCGGCCCGACACCGCCTCGACCGCATAGGCGGCCAGGGTCACGCACTCGATGCCGAAACCCGGATCCACCGTCTCCAGCTTCGGCTGGAACAGGCGGGCGATCCGGCGCGCCTCGCGTCCCGCCAGCGACAGCCCGACGGTAAGCGAAAGGGCCTTGCCGTCCACCCGGTGGAACGTCAGCTCGAAGCGCCGGGCGCCCCGGTTGGCCGTCTCTAGCCGGGCGCAAAGGCTGGCGGTCACATCCCTAGTCACACGAGCCATGTCCTCGGGCGCGCTGATCGGCTCGAAGAAGGCCAGACGCGCGACCCAAGGCGTCGGCGGGCGGCGGAATGTCAGCGCCTCGGGCGCGTGGCCCAGGGCCTGGTCCAGCCGGTTCACCACCGCCGCCCCGAACCGGCGGGCCAAGGGCGCGCGGGGCAGGCCGATGATCTGGTCCAGGCGCGTGAGACCCAGCCGGGCGAGTTGGGCGGCGGCCGCCGGCTCAAGCCGCAGCGCCGGGGGCGGCAAGGAGCCGAGCAGAGCCGCCTGCCCGTTCGGCGGAGCGATAATGCCGTCCGGGCCAAAGTGCGCCAGCGCCCAGGCCGCGCCAGGCGTGTCGGCGATGGCCAGGCGGACCGGCAGCCCGGCGCCCCGCAGCCGCCCGCGCAGATCCTCCATCATCTCCGTCTCGCCGCCCCACAGATGGGCGACGCCGGTGATGTCGAGCACCAGGCCGTCCGGCGTGTCGGCCGCCACCGCCGGCGAGAACCGCACGCACCAGAGGACCAGGGCGGTCAGGGCCTCCGCGTCAGCCTCGGGCTCGGCCTCGGCGGTGACGAGTTCCGGAACCAGGGCCTTGGCGTCGGTGGCCTTCTGGCCGGGGAACAGCCCAAGGCTCACGGCCTCGGGATTGACCGCCGCCAGGCGGCGCACGGCTTGGGTGGTTTCCAGCAGAGCGAACGGGGCCTCAGGCGGCGCGGCGCTGTTCGGGTTGCGCCGGCGCCAGTTCGCAATCGCCCAGTTCGGCGACCAGGCGCAGAGGATGCGCGACATCGATAGCCTCCCAGGAATAGGCCTGATCGGCCTCGAAGATCCAAGCGCCGGTCCGCCCGCCCCGGCAGCGTTCTAAGTCGGCCCGGTAGCGCGGCGCGCCCAGCCCGGGTTCGCCCGGCGCGGGCTCGGACGGCGCGGCGGCGATGCGCCAGCGGGTGGCGGCGACCGATCCGGCGGCCTCGGCGCGGGCCGTTCCGCCATAGGGCCGGCGCTTGATCACGAAGCCGGTCGCCCCCCGCTTCTCGCAGGCCAATTGCAGCCGTCGTCCTGCCGTCAGGTTGACAGCTTCCACCTCGCCCAGCACGGCGCTGACGCCCGCGGTCGCCAGGGCGTCTTCCATGACGGCCAGGGCCTCGGCCTCGTCGCGGACGCAGACCTGGATCAGCCGCTCGGGCGGAAAGCCCAGTCCCGCCAGGCCGGGCGCCCACAGGTCGTCGCGGCGCAGCACCCAGACCGCCTCTCCCCGCCGCGCCAAGGGTGCGGCCATCAGGGCGGCAAAGGCGCCAGACGCGGCCGAAGTTTCCGCCTCCAACCCGGCTCCGGTGATCTCATGCCAGCGTCCCAAGGCCAGCCCGCCGCCCGGCAACCGGCCGTCCACCGCTGCATCGCCAAAGCGCAGGACGCCGGCGTCGGGTCTCCCGCCGCTCTCGAGGGCGGCGATCTTCGCACGCAGGGCGCGAAAATCGGACATGGCTTCGGGACTCCTTTTGTTCCATTTTTGTTCTAGACCCGGAGCGTGCGGAGTCAAGCCGGGTGAATCGCGCGAGCGACCGTTGCGCGGACGTCGAAAACCAAGGCTAATCCCGCCGCAGGATGGAGGCCGGCATGCGAAGATTGGCGATGATCGCTCTGTCCGCGGTGCTCAGCATCGCGGCGCTTCAAGCCCACGCGCAGACGCAGACGCCGACGCCCGTCCCGCTCACCTCGACCCGGGTAACCCTCTCCAACGGACCGGTAGCCGGCCTAGCCAGCGACCGCGCCCGGGTGTTCCGCGCCATCCCCTATGCGGCTGCGCCGGTCGGCCTGCTGCGCTGGGCCCCGCCCGCGCCTGCCAGGCCCTGGAAGGACGTTCTCGACGCGACCAAGAACGGCCCCTCATGCCCGCAGCCCATGAACGCCGACGGTACGCCAAACGCCTTCGGCGGCGCCAACGGGCCCATTTCCGAGGACTGCCTCCAGCTCTACGTCTTCGCGCCGCTGACCGCGAAGAAGGCCCCGGTCATGGTCTGGCTGCACGGCGGCGGCCACCGGGTCGGGGCTGGCTGGGTCTATGACGGCTCCAACTTCGCCCGCGACGGCGTGGTGGTGGTCTCGATCAACTACCGGCTGGGCGCGCTGGGCTATCTGGCGCATCCCGCCCTGACCCGCGCTGCCGGCAAGGCGCCGACGGGCAACTTCGGCCTCATGGACCAGATCGCCGCCTTGCGATGGGTGCGGGCCAACATCGCCGCCTTCGGGGGCGACCCGCGCAATGTGACGATCTTCGGCGAATCCGCCGGCGGCGCCAGCGTCCTGGCCCTGTTGGCGACGCCTTCAGCCCGCGGGCTCTATCACAAGGCCATCGTGCAATCGGGCCTGGGCTGGTTCCAACCCCGGACCCTGGCCCAGGCGGAACAGGCCGGCATGGCCGCCTTGGCCCACGCGGGCGCACCCGGCGAGGCCACAGCCGATCAGCTGCGGGCTATGCCCGTCGAGGCCCTGGCGACCTTGCCCGGCGATTACGGTCCGTTCGAGGATGGCCGCCTGCTGACCCAGACACCCAGCCAGGCCCTGGCGTCAGGCCGCGCCGCCGACGTGCCGCTGATCATCGGGTGGAACTCGGGTGAGGACAATGTGGCGTTCGGCGGCCTGATCGCCGGCGCCGGCGATGTCCGCACGCCGGACGCCCGCGCGGCCTTCACCGACCGCATGTTCGGCGCTCCGGCGCGCTGGGTCGCAGCCCGGGCCGCGGGCGGCACGCCGTCGTTTCTCTATCACTTCTCCTATGTGGGCACGCGGTTCCGGCCCCGGGTGACAACCGCCGCCCACGCCGCCGAGATCCAGTACGTCTGGGAGTACTGGGGCCGCCGCACGCCGATGAGTGTGGTCAGCGACGAGGACCGCGCCATGGCCCGCCTGATGCACGGCTGCTGGGTCAACTTCGCCAGGACCGGCGCGCCCGCGTGCGGCCCCGACGGCGGGTGGCCCGCCTATGATCCCGTCTCAGACCGGCTGATGGAGTTCGGCGCGTCCAGCGGCGTTCGCAGCCAGTTCCGCAAGACCCCGCTCGACGCCCAGCAGGCCGCGGTCCTGCCGACCTTGAACCTGAAGAAGTGAGGCCAGGGGTCGTCAACAGCTCGATCGCCCCTATCCGAAGACCATCATCCACAGCGTGCGACCGGGGATGAAGGCGATCAGCAGGTTGATGGCGAAG
>JANPKX010000619.1:0-8552 GCA_031426235.1 Alphaproteobacteria bacterium
TGGGCATCTTGTAGGTGGGCAGCTCCATCAGGAACGGCTCGACCGCGCCGCGCCAGAACACCCGCCGGATCACGAACGAGACCCCCAGGGCGCTGAGAATGCCCGCCGCGTAGAGGCCGAACATCACCAGCCCCTGAAGCTGCAGGCCCGGCCCCACTGTACGGCTTGGAATGAAGGCGGAAATGATGAGGGTGTAGACCGGAATCCGCGCCGAGCAGGTCATCAGCGGCGCCACCAGGATGGTCGTCAGCCGGTCGCGCTTCTGGTCGATGACCCGGGCCGCCATGATGCCCGGAATGGCGCAGGCGAAGCTGGACAGCAGGGGGATGAAGGCCCGCCCGTGCAGGCCGGCGCCCCCCATGATCTTATCCATCAGGAAGGCTGCGCGGGCCATGTAGCCGAAGTCTTCAAGCAGGATGATGAAGAAGAACAGGATCAGTATCTGGGGCAGGAACACCAGGACGCTGCCGACCCCGGCGATTACCCCATCGGCGATGAAATCCTTGATCAGGCCGTCCGGAAGGGTCGAGCCCACGAACGCCCCAAGCCAGGCGAACGCCCCGTCGATGCCGTCCATCAGCGGAGCCGCCCAGGTGAAGACGGCCTGGAACATCAGGAACAGCAGGGCCATCAGGATCGCGATGCCCGCGACCGGATGCAGCAGGACCGCATCGACCCGGCCCGTCAGGGTATCGGGACGCTCGGGCGGGCGAACATGAGCCTTGAGGATCCGCTGGGCCTCGCGGTGCGCGCCGCGGATCTCGTCGGCCGTGGGCTCGCGCCAGGTGTTGGCGCCGCCGACCTGCCCAATTGCCGCCAGCGCATCCACGGCGGCGGTCAGTTCCGCGATGCCGCGCTTGCGGGTCGCCACGGTCGTGACGATCGGGCACCCCAGCTCGGCCCTCAGGCCTTCCAGGTCGATCCGCAGGCCCTGGCGTTGGGCGATGTCGTACATGTTGAGCGCCAGGACCATCGGCCGCCCTACGGCCTTGAGCTCGAGGATGAGCCGCAGCACGAGGCGCAGGTTGGTGGCGTCGGCCACGGCGACCAGAACGTCCGGCTCATGCTCGCCGGCCAGCCGGCCCAGGACCGCATCACGGGTCACCGCTTCGTCCGGACTTCGGGCCCGGAGCGAATAGGTGCCCGGAAGATCCAGGATCGACAACGTCCGGCCGCCCGCCGTGGTGACGAAGCCTTCCTTGCGCTCGACGGTGACGCCGGCGTAGTTGGCGACCTTCTGGCGGGCGCCGGTCAGGGCGTTGAACAGGGCCGTCTTGCCAGTATTCGGGTTGCCGACCAGCGCCACACGAGCCGGCCGGATGACGGCCTCGCTCATTGCGGGTCCAGCCGCACCCAGACATCCCAGGCGTCGCGGCGGCGCAGCGCCACGCGCATGTCGTCCAGTCGCACGGCGATGGGATCGTGGCCCAGCGCCCCCTCGTGCAGAACCTCGAACCGGGCGTCCTCGACGAAGCCGAATTCCAGCAGCCGGCGTTCCAGCTCATGCACGTCCACGCCGTGCTCGTGCGCATGGTCGGCTCGCACCTCGACGATCACGCCGCAGTCGCCCGGCCGCGCCGCGGCCATCCGGACGCAGCCCGCCGGATTGGCCAGGGCCTGTTCGGCGCCTGTGGTCCGCGCATCGGCGAGCATGTCGTGCATGAGCGGGTTCCGTCGCTCGCGATATTGCGAACGATTATCAGTTACGACCTGCCGCCCCACGACGCAAGGCTCGCGTTGACGCCAGCCCGCCGGCGCCTATGTTGCAGCCGCGCGCCCCTGTGGTGGAATTGGTAGACGCGCCGGACTCAAAATCCGGTACCGCGAGGTGTGTCGGTTCGAGTCCGACCGGGGGCACCATCAGCGCGCCGGGCAAGCCGCTCATTTCGCTCGCCCGAAACTCGCCCGGAAGTCGGCTGGCGCACGATGCGGAGGCGTTCGAGGAAAGTGGGCGGTTGTTGAATCTCGATGAGCGCGGCGCGCCCGTCCTGACGCGAGTGCGAGCACGGCTGCGGGAGCTCTACTTCGGATCATCGCCCGGCGCGGTTAAATTCCGGCTGTGGGTGATCGCGGTCGACCTCCTGCTTATCGCCTTCTTCATCGCCTCACCCTTCCTGCGCGAATACTCGGGCTATCTGGTCCTGGACTACGTCCTGGCCCTGGTCATGGCGGTCGAGGTCGGGGCGCGCGCCCTGGCCTACCCCAACCTGCGCGACTGGCTTCGCCGACCGGCGACCTGGATCGACCTGTTCGTGCTGGCGACCCTGCTATTTCCGTTCTGGCTGTTCAACCTGGCCTTCCTGCGGGTTCTACGCCTGTGGTCACTGTTCCACAGCGAGCTGTTCTGGACCACCGTTGCGCGGCGATATGACGGCACACGCTGGGAAGAGACCGCCAAGGCGCTGTCGACCATGGTGACGTTCGTGTTCGTGGCGACCGGGTTCGTCTACGCCAGTTTCGCGCGCACTCACCCGGGGATCGAGGGGTATGTGGATGCGCTCTATTTCACGGTGACCGCGCTCACCACCACCGGCTTCGGCGACATCACCCTGCCGGGCGTGTGGGGCAAGCTGCTGACCATCATGATCATGATCAGCGGGATCACCCTCTTCGTACGCCTCGCCCAGACCCTGTTCCGCCCATACAAAACCGAGTTCCCGTGCCCGGTCTGCGGCCTGCGCCGGCATGACACGGACGCGGTCCACTGCAAGGCCTGCGGCACGGTGCTCAACATCCCCAACGATGAGTAGGTTTCAGATCCGCCCCGCGAGACCGACGCTTCCGCGTGCGATGTTGATCGACCTGGACGACACTATCCTGTCCGGCGGTCAGCGGTCGCAGGTGCTGCTGCAGGTGGCGCTGGAACTTGCCACCGAGCTCACGCCCCACACGCCTGACGCGGTCGCGAGATATCTGGAAGTCGCACTGACCTTGTTCTGGTCGGATCCGGCCCGGCACAAGGTCGCCCGCTTCGGCCTCACGGAGGCGCGGCGGCAGGTCATCGGGGAGACCTTCGAGGCCCTGACGCCGCCGCTGTCTCAGACCTGTGCGGATCGGTTCGCCGGTCGGTTCAGCGCGGTCCGCGAGGACATCGCGTGCGTCTTTCCAGGTGCGCTGGAAGGCCTCCACGCGCTGCGCGGGGCGGGCGTGCGGCTGGCTCTGATCACCAACGGATCGTCCGACGTTCAACGCGCCAAGATCGCGCGGTTCGCCCTGGCCGCCTATTTCGACCATATCCAGATCGAGGGCGAAGTCGGCTTCGGCAAGCCCGAGGAACAGGCCTACCGGCATGCCATGGCCGCCCTGGGCTCAGAGCCGCACGACACCTGGATTGTGGGCGACAATCTGGAATGGGAAGTCGCCGCGCCCCAGCGCCTGGGCCTCTATGGCGTCTGGTGCGACGGGTTCGGCCTGGGCCTGCCCGCAGGCACGACAGTGAAGCCCGACCGCATCATCCGCACCCTCGGCGACCTTATCGGCTGAGACGCGGTGACCCATCCATCGCCTTCGGCGGTCCCCCTCCCCACGATGTGGGGAGGACCAGGGGCATCGCGGCCACGGTCCTCCCCACATCGTGGGGAGCGGGACCACGCGCAGCGTGGTGGAGGGGTAAGAGTCAGTCCAGGATCGCCACCGCGCGGATCCAGCCGGCCGAGGCCCCGGCGATCTTCACGGGGAAGCATGAGAGGGTGAAGCCCGTCGCGGGCAGGGCGGCCAGATTGGTCAGCTTCTCGATCTGATAGTACTCGCGCAGGCGGCCGGCCTTGTGGCCCTCCCAGATGATCTTGGGGTCGCGGGTCTCGGCCCAGCGCCGCGCCGTGTGGCTGAACGGGGCGTCCCAGGACCAGGCGTCGGTGCCGACCACCTTCACGCCGCGCTCGGTGAGATAGAGGGTCGCCTCTTCGCCCATGCCGCAACCCCGGTGGATGAAGTCGGGATCGCCATAGGCCGCGCCGGCGGCGGTGTTGACCAGCACGATGTCGAGCGGGCGCAGGGTGTGGCCGATGCGCGCGAGCTCAGCCTCGACGTCGGCGCCGGTGGCCACATAGCCGTCGGGCAAGTGGCGGAAATCCAGCTTCACGCCCGGCTGCAGGAAGTACTCCAGCGGACCCTCGTCGATGGTGGGCGCCGGCCGCGTCGTGGTCGCCTGGTCGGTGGTGGAGTGGAAGTGCCAGGGCGCGTCCATATGGGTGCCATTGTGGGTCGACAGCGTGATCCGCTCGACCGCCCAGCCCTCGCCGTCCGGCAGGTCGGCCGCCGTCAGGCCAGGAAACGAAAAGGCCATCTGGGCCACGCCCGCGTCGTGCCGCGTGTACGTCACCTGCGGGCGCATGGTGTCCGGGTCCGAGATGATGTCGTTGGTGATCGGGATCGACAGGTCGATCAACTGGCGCGGCATCAGAACACCTCCAGGGCGGCGCGGACGGCCAGCACCAGCAGCACGACTGAGCCCGCCATGAACAGCGCCCAGCGCAGCAGGATGATGTTCGTCGTCGCCTGAACCAGGCTGTGGATCACCCGCAGGCCGACATAACCCCACGCCAACTGGGCATTCGCCCCGCCGCCCTGCCCAGCCACGGCGAGCGCCAGGGCGGTCGCGTAGAAGATCGTCGGCTGCTCCATCAGGTGGTTGTAGTTGTCGGCCTTCCATCGCACGCCCGGGGGCAGGGCGGCCGCGAGATCGGCCGAGGTCATGGCGGGGTCCATCGGAACCTTGGCCTTCTGGATCGCCGGAATGCGCGTGGCGTAGAGCCAGGCCCACATCACCATTGACCATAAGACCAGCGCTACGACCGGCTGCAGGATTGAACTGGACATGTTTTGCGTCTCCCCGATGACTGTCGGGGCGCATGGAGACCGCTGCCGCGGCCGGCGTAAAGGCCAGATCGCACCGTGCGGCTGTAGCGCCAGGTCGCGTTGCGCGCTAAGCGCCCGGGCGTGACCTCGCCAGCCTCTCCGCACGCGCCCAGACAGCGCATCCTCCTGGGCATCTCGCTCCGGGTCGGCGCGATGGCGGCCCTGGCCTGCCTCTCGGCGCTGGTGAAGTGGACCGGCGCGCGCGGCATCCCGGTGTTCGAGATCATCCTGTTCCGCAACCTGTTCGCCTTCGTGCCCCTCGGCCTCTACATCTGGCGCACGACCGGGTTGGAGGTGCTGAAGACTCAGCGGCCGCTGGGGCATCTGACCCGCTCGGTCATTGGCCTGACCGGCATGGTC
Source organism: Alphaproteobacteria bacterium (assembly GCA_031426235.1). Classification (GTDB taxonomy): domain Bacteria; phylum Pseudomonadota; class Alphaproteobacteria; order Caulobacterales; family Caulobacteraceae; genus Phenylobacterium. Next base: position 5,218 of record JANPKX010000619.1, read on the forward strand.
TGCGGCTTCTCGGCGGTGCAACACCTGCCGCTGACCGAGGCGACCGCTCTGCAGTTCACCTCGCCTCTGTTCATGACCGCGCTGTCGGCGCTGCTCTTGTCCGAGAAGGTCGGTCGGCATCGGTGGGCGGCCGTGGCGGTGGGGTTCGTCGGCGTGCTGATCATGGCTCGGCCCTTGCCGGGTGAGCTCAATGTGCCGGGCGTGACCCTGGGCATCCTGAGCGCTCTGGGCGCTGCGGGCGCGATGGTCGCGATTCGCCAGATCGCCGACACGGAACGGGGACCGACCATCGTCTTCTACTTCACCTTGGGCGGGGTGGTGCTGGGCCTTGTCGGGTCGGCCTTCCACTGGGTGACGCCGGACCCGGTCACCCTCGCCGCCCTGGTGGTCGCCGGCCTGATTGGCGGCGTCGGGCAACTGCTGCTGACCGAGGCGCTGCGCAACGCCCCGGTCGGGGTGGTGGCGCCCTTCGACTACACCCAGCTGATCTGGGCCGCCCTGCTGGGGCTCGTGGTGTGGGGCGAGCTGCCGCATCCCTTGACCCTCGTCGGGGCGGTGATCGTCGCCGCCAGCGGCGTCTACATCCTGCACCGCGAGTTGCGCCGCTTCCGCGCCGCAGTCGATTGACACAACGCGGTTCGAGGCGGACTCTGGCCTCTTCACGGACCGCGCAGGCTGTCTGCGGGGGCTGTGCGCTGTGGAGCCGGCTCATGCCCCGCCTATCTCGTCTTATGGCGCTTGCCGCTGTCGTCCCGCTGGCGGGCTGGGGCGCTGCATCCCAGGCGGCGGTCACGGTCCTGGGCGGCGGCATGGCGCACGAGTGCTCGCAGGCGGCGCTGGGCGGCGGTTCGACCATGCGGGACGAGGCCGTGTGCACCCTGGCGCTGGACACCGAACTGCTCAGCCTGCGCGACCGGGCGGGCACCTATGTGAACCGCGGTGTGCTCAAGCTCCGCCGCAAGGAGTTCTCGTCGGCGCAATTCGATTTCAACCGGGCCATCGAGACCCAGCCCAACCTGGGTGAGGCCTATATCAACCGCGGCGCCGCCGCCGTCGGAGCCCGGCGCTATACTGAGGGGCTGAGCGACCTGAACAAGGCGATTTCGCTGGGCGTCCAGGAACTTGAAAAGGCCTACTACAACCGTGCGCTGGCCTATGAGGGGCTGGACGACATGAAGGCCGCCTACCTCGACTATCAAAAGGCCATCGAAATCCGGCCCGAGTGGGAGCCGCCGCGCAAGGAACTCGCGCGCTTCACCGTGGAACGCCGCTGACGGCTCGCCCGTTTGGGTCGCATGGACTGGCGTCACGCGCTGACAGGCACTGCGATTTGGGTTGGCTTGGCCGGCCCGGCCATCGCCCAGCCGTCGTCGTTCGAGAGTGAAGCCCTGCGTGTTCAGCAGGAGGCCATCCAGCGCCGGATGATCGATCTCGAGAGTCAGCTCCAGGCCCAGGACGGTCGCCGTCGCGCGGACGAGGCGGCCCTGGCCGTGCGCCTGCAGCAGGGACCGGTGCGCGCGCCGAACCCGCCTTTTGAGACGGCCTATGCGGCTGGAGACGCCGCGCCTGCCTATCCGTCTATCCCCGATGGCGTCCTGGCGCAGTCGAACCAGCGGGTTCGCGACGCCGCTGCAAACCGCCGCTGAACCTCGAACCGGAAAACAGGAGAGCATAACCATGCGCTGGCAGGGTGGCCGCGGCGGCGGCGGAATCGAGGATCGGCGCGGCATGGGGGCCGTGGCCACCGGCGGCCTGGGCGTCGGCGGCGTGGTGCTGGCCCTCGTGGGCTACTTCGTGTTCGGGATCGATCCCTCGACCACACTGAATGCCGTAGGCGGAGGCGGCGCGGTCGCCCAGCAGGAAGGCGTGCGCGGCGCCCCGGCCGACGAGGCGGGCCGCTTCGTCGACGTGGTAGCGGGCAATGTGAACGACGTCTGGGCCGCTGTCTTCCAGCAGTCGGGCCAGCGCTACGCGCCGCCTGAGTCCGTGGTGCTCTATGATGGCGCGACCGGCACCGCATGCGGCACGGGCCAGGCCGCCATGGGCCCCTTCTATTGCCCGGCCGATCGCAAGGTCTATCTCGACCTGTCGTTCTGGCAGGAGCTGGAGACCAAGTTCGGCGCGGGCGGTGAGGCGGCCCGGGCCTATGTGATCGCCCACGAGATCGGCCACCACGTCCAGAACCTGACCGGCGCCAGCGATCAGGCGCGCCGGCTTGGGGCGAAGGGCGAGGAGAGCGGATCGGTGCCCCTGGAACTGCAGGCGGACTGCTACGCCGGCGTCTGGGCGGCGCGGGCCTCGCAGGTCTCGGGCGGCCAGGTTGCGCTGAACCCTGCCGACATCGAGGATGGCTTGCGCGCCGCCTCGGCTGTCGGTGACGACACGATCCAGCGCAAGAGCCAGGGACGCGTCGTGCCGGACGCCTTCACCCACGGAAGCTCGGAACAACGCATGCGATGGTTCCGCAAGGGGGCCGAGGCCGGCGATCCTGAAGCCTGCGACACGTTCAGCGCCAGAAGCCTCTGACGCGACCTACCCCAGAGCCTTGACGACCACGGGGGCCAGCTTGCCGGCGATGAGCTGGGCGCCCCGGGCGTTGGGGTGGATGGCGTCGCGCTGGTTTAGGGCCGGCACGCGTGCGACGCCGGCCAGCAGGTTCGGATAGAGGGCCGCGCCATGGGCCTTGGCGACGGTCGCGAACACGGCGTTGAAGTCACGCGCGTAGCCGCCGCCCACCTCGGGCGGGGCCGAGATGCCGGTGATCAGAACCTTGATCCGGCGCGCGCGCAGGCGCCGGACGATGCCGTCAAGGTTGGCGCGGGTCTGGCGCGGATCGAGCCCCTGCAGCAGGTCATTGCCGCCCAGGGCCACGATGGCCAGGTCGGTATCCTTCTGGACGCTGAAGTCGACCCTCGCCAGGCCGCCGGCCGTGGTGTCGCCGCTGACGCCGGCGGCGCGGACGACACTGGCCACGCCAAGACGGCGAAGCGCCAGTTGCAGCTGACTGGGCAACGCCTGGGCGGCGGGCAGGCCGTAGCCCGCGGTGATCGAGTCGCCCAGCATGGTGATGACGCGCGGTCTTTGAGCGAGCGCCGGTCCTGCCAGGGCAATGAGGGGCCACGCGAAAATCGCACGGCGGGTGGGTCTTGGCTTGGGCATGAAGCTCCTATGTAAGGGGTCGAACGCGCCGCTCAACACCTCGAGGACTCCTTGAACGACATACCGCCGCTGGCGCTGGATGATGTGGGCCTGACCTTGCCGTCAGCCGCCGGACCGGTGGAAATCCTGCGAAACCTCAGCCTGACCCTGTCGCACGGCGAACGTGTGGCGTTGGT
>JANPKX010000620.1:0-4218 GCA_031426235.1 Alphaproteobacteria bacterium
GGAACGCTCAACCCGGGCCTTAGTGAAGCCTAGCAAAGCCGGAGCCGATGACTTTAACAAGTGGTTAACCACTCAAGTATGGTTAACGCGATACTAATTTTTACTGTGTGTGTTCGACAGTGCTACCGAGCGCTGTCGCGGGCTGTGCCGCTGCCCGCCGGGCTATTACCGCCGCCCCAAGCGCATCCAGGACCTCGATCGAGGTCCCCCAGTCAATGCAGGCGTCTGTGATCGACTGGCCATAGGTCATCGTCCGGCCGGCCACCAGGTCCTGACGCCCCGCGACCAGATGGCTCTCGACCATGACGCCCATGATCCGCCGCTCACCCGCCGCCATCTGAGCGCAGAGGTCGGCGACCACCTTGGGCTGGTTCGCATGATCCTTGGCGCTGTTGGCGTGGCTGGCGTCGACCATGATCCGCTCCGGCAGCCCGGCGCGCGCCAGCAGCGCCGCGGTCGCTGCGATCGAAGCGGCGTCGTAGTTGGGCGTCTTGCCGCCGCGCAGCACCACGTGGGCGTCGGGGTTGCCCGTGGTCGCCGCGATCGCGGCCCGACCCTCCTGGGTTACCGCCAGGAAATGGTGCGGCTGGCCGGCCGCCAGCACCGCGTCCGCCGCGACCTTCACGTCGCCGTTGGTGCCGTTCTTGAACCCCACGGCGCAGGACAGGCCCGAGGCCATCTCGCGATGGATCTGGCTTTCGGTGGTGCGCGCTCCGATGCAGCCCCAGGCCACCAGGTCGGCGATGTATTGGGGCGTCGTCACATCCAGGAACTCGCAGGCGGTCGGCAGACCCAGGGCGTTGATGTCCACCAGCAGGCGCCGCGCCCGCCGCAAGCCCTCGTTGATCGCGAAGCTTCCGTCCAGGTGCGGATCGTTGATTAGCCCCTTCCAGCCCACCGTGGTGCGGGGCTTCTCGAAGTAGACCCGCATCAGGATCTCAAGCTCGCCCGCGTGCCGCGCGCGCTCGGTCGCAAGCCGCCGCGCATACTCCATGGCCGCTGCCGGGTCGTGGATCGAACACGGCCCGATCACCACCAGCAACCGGTCGTCGTCGCCAGCCAGGATGTCGTGGACGGCGCCCCGGGCGTCGCTGACCACTTCGGCAATCATCGAGGTCGCGGGCGCCTCGCCGACCACCATCGCGGGCGGGCTGAGCTGTTCGAGGCGCTGGATGCGGGTGTCTGCGGTCTGGATCGGCACGGCGGTCTCCGGTGTGATGGGCGGCGGCCATGAAAAAAGCCGCCAGGACCCTGGCGGCTCGGGAAGGGGTCTGGTCCTGCTTGCGTCAGGCCAAACGATCCTCCGCCGGCGCCAGGGGCGTCGGTGCGCTAAAATACCAAAAATAGGTCTGCGCGGCGGAAGTCATCGAAGGCGTTCTAGCCGACCAAGGCCGAGCTTGTCACCCGAAGATCGCGGCCTGTTCGTCTGCGGCCAGGATGCGCCATTGGCCGGGCGCCAGATCAGCTGGCAAGGACAGGCCGCCGATGCGGTCACGGTGCAGAGCAGTCACGTGATTGCCCACGGCGGCGAACATCCGGCGGATCTGATGGTAGCGGCCTTCTGTAATGGTCAGAACGGCCTCGTGCGGCCCCGTCGGCTCCAGCAGGGCGGGCGCGAGCGGCGTGGTCTCGCTGTCCAGCATCAGGGCGCCCGAGGCGAACACGGCCGCTTCCTCGCCGCTGAGCGGCCTGTCGAGAGTGGCGAGATACCGCTTGGCCACATGGTTCTTCGGCGAGATCACCCGGTGCAGGAATGGGCCGTCGTCGGTGATCAGCAGCAGGCCGGTGGTGTCCTTGTCCAGCCGCCCGATGCTCGACAGCGCCGGCATCCGCGCCTGCCAGCGCCGGGGCAGCAGTTCGTAAACGCTGCGGCCCGCTTCCTTGTGCGAGCAGACCACCTCCACGGGCTTATGCAGGATCAGCGTCAGCGGCGAGGGCGGGTCCAGCGGCTGGCCCGCCACGGTCAGGTGTTGGGTCAGGTCGGCGGTAAGGGCGATCCGCGCCCCAACGTCCCTTAACGCCACGCCGTCCAGTTCGACCTGGCGATGGGCGACGAGCCCGGCGACCTCCCGGCGCGAGCCATAGCCCAGGTTGGCCAGCAGGCGATCGAGGCGAACCATCGGCAGCTTCATCGGCGCGCCTCGATCACCTTATAGCCACCCGCGTCGGCCTTGACCGTGAACGCGGCGAACGCTTCGCCCAGCGCCGCCTCGTAGGGCAGGTGGCGATTGGCGACAAGCCAGCAGGTTCCACCCTTGCGCAGTAGCCGGGCAGCGGTGCGGACGAAGATGACGCCCAGGTCGCGGTCCTCGGTCCCGCCATCGTGGAATGGCGGATTCATGACCACGAAGTCGAGGTTTTCGAGGTCGTCGCCAAGGGTACGCACATCCGCCCACCGCACGCTGACGCGAGGATCATCCAGGTTGCGGCGCGCGCAATCGACGGCTCGGCGGTCGATGTCGATACAAGCCAGGGCGGTGACCGCAGGGGCGCTCAGCACGGCGCCCGCCAACAGGCCGACCCCGCATCCCAGGTCGGCGCCGGCGCCCTTCATCGGCGGCAGGATCTGCATCAGGCGGCCGGTGCCTGGGTCGACGCGGTCCCAGCTGAACACGCCGGGCTGGGTCCAGACGCCGAGACTGGAGAGCAGGCCGGGCCCGCCCGCCGCGATGGCTTCGGCGAGGCCCGTGGGCGTCTCGGGCCGCACCAGATGGCAGAACCGGTGGTGGCGCCTCGCGTCTTCACTGACCACGCCACCGAACCGCTCCAGGGCCTTCCGCAGCCGTGAGCCGCCCTTGTCCTTGGGCGCGAAGGCCATCAGTGGCGCACCGGGCTTCAGAACCCGCAGCATCTGCGCCAGCACATAGTCCCGCTCGATAGTGCCGCCGGGGGCCAGGACAATGGCATGTTCGGCGGACGCGCCGGGGAAGGCTGCCAAGTCCTGCGACCCGACCACCAGCGGCGAGACCTGGATCGCACCGGCGGGTACGTCGACGAGGCCGGGCGCCGGGACGCCGTAGAGGAGCCTGGTCACCGTGCCCCCCCTATGGAACCCCACCGCATGTCATCCCGGTTTTGGCCGCAGGCCAAAGACCGGGACCCATACGTGCCGAGGGTCGAGGACGCGCCCGGCCCCAAAGCTGTACTCCGTCTTGCGAGACCAGCGTTCACGGGTCCCGGTCTTTCGCTGCGCGAAAACCGGGATGACACCCGGTGGGTTGGCAGGCGGCGCAAGGCGCTAAGCCCGTTCCTTCGACCGCTCGAAGCGGACCTTGGGATAGCGATCAATGGCGTAGTTCACGTCCCAGGCGGATTTCGCCAGATAGACGGGCTGCTCGTCGATGTCGGTCCCCATGGCGCTGCGGTGCTTGCCGATGAAGTCTTCGATCTCGGCCTTGTCGCCCAGGATCCAGCGCGCCTCGCCGAAGGGGCTGGGCTCGAAGATCACGTCCAGCTGGTATTCCTCCCGCAGCCGGTCGGCCATGACCTCGAACTGAAGCTGCCCCACCGCACCGACGATGAAGTCCGCGCCGAGACTGGGGCGGAACAGCTGCGTCACCCCCTCCTCGGCCAGGCTCTCCAGCGCCTTCTTCAGGTGCTTGGCCTTGAGCGGATCCTTGACCCGAACCCGCTGCAGGATCTCCGGCGCGAAGTTCGGCAGGCCGGCAAAGCGGAGGTTCCCACTTTCGGAAAGGCTGTCGCCTACCCGCAGCACGCCGTGGTTGGGGATGCCAATCACATCGCCGGCGAAGGCGTCCTCGGCCAGCTCCCGGTCTGAAGCGAAGAACATCATCGGCGCATTGACGCTGAGCTGCTTGCCGGTGTTCTGCACCTTCAGCTTCATGCCGCGCGTGAACCGGCCCGAACACAGCTTCAGGAAGGCGATCCGGTCGCGGTGGTTGGGGTCCATGTTGGCCTGGACCTTGAACACGAAACCGGTGACCTCGCGCTCGCCTGGCGCGACGTGGATTTCGGACTCGCCCTTGCGCGCGGCGACGGCCTTCGGCGGCGGGGCATAGGCGCCCAGGCCCTCCAGCAGCTGATCGACGCCGAAGTGGCGCAGCGCCGAGCCGAAGAAGACGGGCGTCATGTGCCCTTCCAGGAACGCCTGCGGATCGAAGGCCTTCAGGCCGCCCAGGGCCAGCTCGGCGTTCTCGCCAAGCTCCTCCTGCTCGTCGGGATCGAGGTAGCTGACGATGGCGTTGCCCTTGAAGGCCA
>JANPKX010000621.1:0-3765 GCA_031426235.1 Alphaproteobacteria bacterium
CGCCGCGCTGGTGGCGCGCATGTGGGCGGGAACAACGGACTGCCCGATGCTGAAGACGGGCCCCCACCAGAATCCGCCCAGAAAATTGACCATCGTCATCAGCGCCAGCGCCAGCCAGGTGGAGTCCACCGTATACATCCCCAGGCGCAGCGGGATCATGAGCAGGGCCGCGATCGCTGGCGCGACCACGTAATTCCGCAGATCGCGGGCGGCGAAGCGGTCGGTGAGCCACCCGCCCAACCAGATGCCGACCGCCCCCGCGGCATTGGACAGGCCCATCGTCAGCCCCAGGAACCCGACCGACTTCAGGCCCATGGCGTCGGCCAGCAGGCTCACTTCGGCGGTGTGGATGCGCAGGAAGAACGAGACGGTGAATGTGGCGCCGCCCGCGAAGTTGAAGATCGTCGCGCCGGCCGCGAAGCACCAAAAGGTCGGCGTCTTGGCCAGGTAGCTCAGGGTCTGGCCGAACGTGCTCGCCTGGGCGATGGCGGCGGTCGCATGGCGGGCCATCAGCCGGCGGGGCTCTCTCAAGGTGAAGAAGGCCAGGAGGGCGAAAAACAGCCCCGGCGAGCCCGCGACCAGGAAGCCGACGCGCCAGCCGTAGGCGTCGTAGACCAGCCCCCCGAGAACCAGGCCCAGCAGAGTGCCAAGGGCCCCGCCGAGGGAATAGAAGGCCAGGGCCGAGGCGCGTTTCTCCAACGGATGGTAGTCCACGATCAGGGAGTGTGCCGGCGGCGTGCAGCCCGCTTCGCCGACGCCCACGCCCACCCGGTACAGCAAGAGCTGCCAGAAATTGCCGGCAAAGGCGCAGAGGATGGTGAAGAGGCTCCAGGTGGCCGCGGCAAAGGCGATGATGCGCGGGCGGTTCCTGCGCTCCGCCAGACGCGCGACCGGTATCCCCAGGAAGGTATACAGGACGGCGAACGCAAGGCCGCTCATCATTCCGAGCTGCCAGTCGGCGAGGCCGAGTTCCTGCTTGATCGGCTCGGCGAGGATATTGATGACCGAGCGGTCCACGAAATTAACGATGTAGATGCCCAGCAGCAGCCACATGGCATAGCGCACGTACGATCTCGAATAGGCTGGAGGCCCGCCGCCGCCATCCTCCACGGCAACGGTCGATCCGGCAGTCGCCGCAATGGCCATGGACGGCTCTTTTTCTGGACGTTTCGCTTCCCTGTCCGCGAACAGACGCGACCTGCCGCGTTGGCGCAAGCGGATTAGGTCCGCCGGCCTGCCGACACCCGGTGACGGCGCAGGTAGCTCGAGCCATAGATCGGCTCAGCGGGACAGCCACGCGAGCGTTCGCCCCACGAGAACCTCCGGGGGATCGCGGGCGTCCAGCGCCATCGCGCGCTCATCCTGCCCGGGGGCTTCGAGGGCTGCCAGCAGACTGTCCAGAAGACTCGGCTGCATGAAGTGGCCGGTCCGGGCGCCGAGGCGGGTCTCGAGAAGCCTGCGGTCCGCCTCGAGGTACACGAAGACCGGGTCCGCACCGTCACGCCGCAGCATCTCACGGTATCGGCGCTTGAGCGCCGAACAAGCCAGTATGCCGTCCACGCCCGCCGCTCGCCACCGCGCCAGTTGTCCCGCGAGGGCCTCAAGCCAAGGCTCCCGATCCGCGTCGCCGAGCGCTTCACCCCGCGCCATCTTCGCCACATTGGCGGGCGGATGCAGGTCGTCACCGTCGATGAAGTCACAGGCCAGCCGGCGCGCCAGCAGGCGGCCAAGCGTGGTCTTGCCGCAGCCACTGGCGCCCATGATCACGACGATGTGGCCCAAGGTCCGGCAGCCTCCCCCGCCCTGGCATAGCCGCTCGTGCGGCGATCCCCTAGTCGCGCTCCAGGAAGAGGTCCGCGCAGGCTTCGACGATCGCGTCGGCGTCCAGGCGGTAGTGGCGGTAGAGGTCGGACAGGTCTCCGACCTGGCCGAAGCTGTCCAGGCCCAGGCTGCTGGTGCGATGACCGCGGACGCCGCCGAGCCAGGAGAGCGCGCCGGGCGAGCCGTCGATCACGGTGACCAGTCCTGCGCCGGGCGCCAGGTCGCCCATCACCTGTTCGGCGTGGCTGACGCGCCGTACGCCCTCGGTCCAGCGCCCTCGTCGCGCGGCCATCCAGTCGCGGTGCAGGAGGCCCGGCGAGACCACGTTCAGCACGCCAAGGCCGCCAAAGTCGTCGGCCATCGCTTCGGCGGCGGCCAGCACCTCGGGCGCCACCGCGCCGCAGAATGCGATGGCCGCCCCGGCGCCGGGTTGGGGTCGGCGCAGCCAGTAGGCGCCCTTCAGCGCCTCGTTCCGCCAGGCGTCGTCCTCACGCTGGATTTGGGTCAACGACCGCGTGCTGAGGCGCAGGTAGACCGCGCCGCCCTCGTCGGCCTGCATGTGCTCGAACGACCACCGCATCACCGCGCTCAGCTCGTCCACGAAGGCGGGTTCGAAATAGGTCAGGCCCGGCTGGCCGATGCCGATCAGCGGCGTGTAGATCGACTGGTGCGCACCGCCCTCCGGGCCCAGCGTCAGGCCGGACGGCGTGGCGACCAGCATGAACCGCGCGTCCTGGTAGCAGGCGTAGTTCAGCGCATCGAGCCCGCGACTGATGAAGGGATCATACACCGTCCCCACGGGCAGCAGCCGTTGGCCGAACAGCGGCGCGGCCAGGCCCAGGGCCGCCAGGTTGAGGAACAGGTTGTGCTCGGCGATCCCCAGCTCGATGTGCTGGCCCGCCTGGCCGCCCATCCACTTCTGGGGCGAGGGGATCTTGGCGGCGCGGAACACGTCGGGCATGTCGCGGCGGCGGAACAGCCCGGTCTGGTTCACAAACCCGCCCAGGTTGGTCGACACCGTCACGTCCGGCGACGTGGTGACCAGCCGCTGCGCCAACTCATCGCCACCCTTGGAGAGGGCCAACAGGATCCGGCCGAAGGCGGCCTGGGTCGACTGCTCGGCGCCGTCGGGGCAGGGGAAGACATCCTGGCCAGGCACGGTGGCGCGGGGCGCGGCGTAGCGCCGGTGAGGCAGGCCGGCGAAGGGGCTGGCCGCCACCAGAGCCGACACCGCCGCTTCGTCCTGGGCGCTCAGGCCCGCCAGCGGCTCCCATTCCCGGCCGGACGGCACGCCCATGCGCACCCGCAGCGCCTCAACCTGCGTCGGGGTCATCAGGCCTGCGTGGTTGTCCTTGTGCCCTTGGAGCGGCAGGCCGAAACCCTTGACCGTATAAGCGATGAACAGGGTCGGCGTGTCGTCGGCGGCCGCCGCGTCGAACGCCTCGATCAGGGTCTCCAGGCAATGCCCGCCCAGGCCGATCATCAGCTCGTGCAGGCCCGCGTCGTCGAACCCGGCCAGCAGGGCGACGACGCCGGGCTCGCCCCCGATGTCTCGCGCCAGCCGTTCCCGCCACGCCGCCCCGCCCTGATAGGTCAGGGCCGCATACTCGGCGTTGGGGCAACGATCGATCCAGGCCCGGAGCGCCGCGCCGCCGGGCTGGGCGAAGGCGCGCATCTGGGCCTTGCCGTATTTCAGGCTCATCACCCGCCAGCCGGCGGTCTCGAAGATGTCGTCGAAGCGGTCGAACATCCGATCCGCCGTGGTCGCGTCCAGGCTCTGGCGGTTGTAGTCGACGATCCACCAGCAGTTTCGGATGTCGTGCTTGTAGGCCTCGATCAGGCATTCATAGATATTGCCCTCGTCCAGCTCGGCGTCGCCCAGCGTCGCCACCATCCGCCCGCGCCGCGCCGGGTCGAGCCACCCATGGGCGCTCAGATAGTCCT
>JANPKX010000622.1:0-4523 GCA_031426235.1 Alphaproteobacteria bacterium
CCGCCGCTGAGGAAGAGTGGCTGTCGCTCGAGGAGCGCCGCGAGGGCCTGGCCGCGGGGCGTTGAACGCACCCGCAGCTTTCCTGTGGATGCTGTTTTCCCCTTGACCAGGCGTCGGAAAACGCCGGATCGGCGCAGCTTATCCACCGGTTGCGCACCGGGTTTCGACACGCCGGGCACAGGCGGACGCCAAGGCTCTATTGCGCGCCAAATCATGTGGGCGCACCGTCTCCTTGCCGACAGGAACTGCGGCGCGGCGGACGGCGAACCCGGCAACGGCGGACCCTGAAGCAAGCGAGCGGAGTGACGGAAACAAAGGCGAGGACCGGGGCGACCTGGAACGAACCGAAGGCTCCGAAACCGGCGGCCAGGGAAAACGTCGGGGCGACCCGAAACCGAACTGACAGACGGCCTAGAGGCACAGGTCCCCCAACGGATCTGTATAGAGGGCGGCGCAGCGGGCAACCGAAGCGCCGCCCTCTTGCTATCTGGCTCTTGGAACCCGGCCCGCAGCGCCCTAACCTCGGCACGGATCACGTCGAGGGGACTTCATGAGAGCGTTGCGTACCCTGGTCATCGCTGCTGTGGCCCTGCTGGCCGCCTGTTCGCCGGGGAACAAGGAAGCGGACTCGCAGCCACCCTCAGCCTCGGCCCCCGTCACGCTCCGCTTCGCCACCGACTGGCGCGCCCAGGCCGAACACGGTGGGTTCTACCAGGCGCTGGCCTCCGGCGAGTACGCCAAGCGCGGCCTCAAGGTGGAGATCGTGCAGGGCGGCCCAGGCGTCAACGTGCCGCAACTGCTCGCCTCGGGCGCGGTGGATCTCGGCATGGGGTCGAACAGCTTCATCGTCATGAACCTGGCCCAGGAGGGCGCACCGGTGAAGGCTGTCGCGGCGTTCATGCAGAAAGACCCCCAGGTCCTGCTCGCCCACCCGAACACCGGCGTCGAGACCATCGCCGACCTCAAGGGCCACCCGATCCTGCTGTCGGACGCCTCGGTCAGCGCCTTCTGGGTCTGGCTGAAAGCCAAGTACGGCTTCACCGACGATCAGGTGCGCAAATACACCTTCAACCCCGCCCCGTTCCTGGCCGACAAGCGGGCCGCCCAACAGGGCTATGTGACGTCCGAGCCCTACACGATCGAGAAGCAGGCAGGGATGAAGCCCAAGGTCTTCCTGCTCGCCGACAACGGCTATCCCGGATACGCGACCATGGTGCTGGCGAGCGACAGCCTGATTGCCAAGAACCCCACCGCCATCAAGGCCTTCGTGGAAGCCAGCGCCAAAGGCTGGACCGACTACCTGAACGGCGATCCCACCGCCGCCGACGCCCTGATCCGCAAGGACAATCCGGAGATGAGCCAGGACGTGCTGGATCAGGCCCGGGAGAAGCTGCGCGCCTACAAGATCGTCGCTGGCGACGAGGCCGCGCCGGTCGGCGCCATGACCGACGCCCGCTGGAAGACCTTTACCGACATGGCCATCGCCCAGGGCGTCTATCCCAAGACCCTGGACCCGAAGAAGGCCTACACGCTGGCCTTCTCGCCCAAGTGACATCTTTGCCTCCCCCGTTTACGGGGGAGGGGGACCGCGCCCCGCAGAGGGCGGGGTGGAGGGGGCGAGCACACTCAGATGACTGCAGCGGCTCTCACGGACGTCGAGGTCGACTATGCCCGGGGGCAAGCGCTTGGGCCCGTCTCGCTGACGATCGCCGAGGGCGAGACCGTGGCGCTGGTGGGTCCATCGGGGTGCGGCAAGTCGACGGCGCTGCGTCTTCTGGCGGGACTGGAGTCGCCGACCCGCGGACAGGTCCGCCGGGCCGCAGGCCGGGGAGAGACAGCGGTGGTGTTCCAGGCTCCGACCCTCGCGCCCTGGCTTACCGCCCGCGCCAATGTGGCCCTACCCCTGGAACTGGCGGGCACGCCCCGGCCCGAGGCGCGACGGCGGGCGGACGAGGCGCTGGCCCGCGTGGGGCTGATCGGCGCTGAGGACGCAAGACCGGTGCAGCTGTCCGGCGGCATGGCCATGCGGGTCTCCCTGGCCCGCGCCCTTGTTACCGCCCCGCGTCTGCTTCTGCTGGACGAACCGTTTGCGGCGCTCGACGAGATCACCCGCCGCACGCTGGCCGACGATGTGCTGGCCTTGTGGGCCGCCACCCGGCCCGCCATCGTCTTCGTCACCCACAATGTCGAGGAGGCCGTCTACATGGCCTCGCGCGTGGTCGTGTTCAGCAAGGGTCCGGGCCGGATCGTCGGCGACTTCGCGGTCGATGGCCCTGTTCCGCGCCCGCCACAGTTTCGCACCACCGCGGCGTTCCGGGCCACCGCCGAGGCGGTTTCGGATACGCTGGCCCAGGGTGTCGCAGGATGATCCGGCTCGCCCCCTTCGTGCTGCTGGCCCTGCTGCTGGCGATCTGGGAGATCGCCTGCCGCGCGATGCAGATCGCGCCCTATCTGTTGCCCGCGCCCACCGCCGTCGCGCTCGCCTTGGCGGAGCACTTCCCCACGCTCGTGGCCGCCGCCTGGCGCACCCTGTCGGTCGCGCTCATCGCCCTGGTGCTGGCGAGCCTGATCGCCCAGGCGCTGGCCCTGCTCACCGCGCTGAGCCCCCTGCTCGACCGCGCGATCCGCCCCTTGGCGTCCGTCGTTCAAGTGACACCCGTCGTCGCCCTGGCGCCGCTGGTTCTGATCTGGTCGGGCCTCGACCACCCTCAGAACGCCCTGGTGATCCTGGCGGTGCTGGTCGCCTTCTTCCCGATCTTTTCCGGCGCCTCGGCGGGCCTGCGCGCGGCCGATCCGGATCTGGAGCGGCTGTTCAGCCTGTACGGCGCGGGGCGAATCGACCGCGTCCTGCGCCTGCGCCTCCCCTCGGCCGTGCCCTACCTGCTTGAGGGCCACAAGGTCGGCGCGGGCCTGGCCCTGATCGGCGCCGTGGTGGCCGAGTTCGGCGCGGGTTCGGGCAAGGTCCAGGGTCTAGCCTGGCAGATCCTCGATGCCGGCAACAAGCTGCAGACCGCCCGCATGATCGCCGCGCTCGTGGTTCTGGGCATCATGGGCGTGGCGCTTCACGCGATGCTGGAAGCGATCGAGCGCGCCGGCCTGACGTGGTGGCGCGGCCGCTAGGCCTGGCCGCGAGCCCGCAGCCGTTCCATGGCGTCGGTCGCCAGGACGCTGGCCGAGCGCAGGCCGTGCTCGCCGAAGACGTCGAGGGCCGCGTCCAGGGCCATCAGCGCCGCCGCCCGCTCGCCCTTGTCGAGGCCGGTCATATCCATTCGCGCTTCATAGAGACGCGCCAGGTGCATCTGGGCCAAGGCCCAGCCCACCGGGTCGCGGCGGGGTGAAAGCTGCGCCAGCTCCATCTTCATGGCCGCCTCGGCGACATCCAGGACGGCGCCGTCGCCGGTCAGCTCGGCGACGCGGGCGAGGCACACGGCGCGTGAGCCGGCAGCCAGGCCGCGCAGGGGCAGGGTCGGCGTCTCCTTCAAGACCAGGCTGGCCCGGTCGTAGCAGCTCACGGCATGCTCAAACGCGCGCGCATCGTTGGCGGCCTCGCCCAGCGACTGAAGCGCCTGGGCCAGGGTCACCTGGGTGCGCGCCCAATCCAGCGGACTGTGATCGCGGGTCAGATTGTCCAGCGCCAGCGCCAGAGCGCCCGCCCCGGCGGCCAGGGAATCCACGTCGCCGGTCGCTTCGCCTCGCAGGGCCAGCGCCTGGCCGTGGGCGATCTTGGCCCGCACCCAGGTCAGCGGCTCATAGGCGTTGTCCAACCGGTCGCCGGCGGCGGCGGCCTCGCGCGCGGCGAGTTCAAGAAGGTCGCCGTCCTTCAGCCGCGCACCAAAAGCCGACAGCACGTCGGCGCGGATCAGCCGCGCTTCGGCGGCCAGGGCGCGGGCGGCGGTAACCCGCTTGGCCATGACGTCCAGCGCCGCGATCGGCGCGTCCAGTTGTGCGGACCAGGCCCGGGCGGCGTCGGCGTCGGCGTGTCCTACGAGGCGGCGCCCGGCAATGGCGGCCAATCCCACGTCGGAGAGCGGCGCAGCGAGGCCGCCTTTCACCGATGCGCGGGCGTCTTGGAATGCGACCTCGGCCGCGGCGTTGAGACCGGGGTCTCCGAAGATCTCGGCGCCCAGCAGCCCGCAATAGGCCTGTTCGCAACGGGCGCGGGCCCAGCCATCCCGGCGACCGGCCGCCACGAACCCCGCGGCGGCGGTCTCGGCGCCCGCCGCGGCCTTTCGCAGTGCGACCGCATCGCCGGTGCGCCGAGCGACTTCGCGCCACACGATGGCGGCCTCGAGCTTGCGGGCCGGCGCGTCCTTGGCGCTGATCCGACCAGCGGCGATGTCGGCGGCCTTGGCCTCCTGGGCCAGAAGTTGGCTGTCGAGCAGCTCCAAAAGCGAGGAATCGCCGCCGGTCAGTCCATCCGTTGGCCCACGGGACCGCTCGGTGGAAAAGAAGCGCTTAAGCTCACGGCCCAGTTCGAACATCAACCGGCTCCGAACCCGCGGGCGTCCCACCTTGGAACGCTC
>JANPKX010000623.1:0-6373 GCA_031426235.1 Alphaproteobacteria bacterium
CTCTCAACGACGACCGCGCTTACGAGATCTCCATCGTTGAGAACGTTCAGCGCGAGGACCTCAATCCGCTCGAGGAGGCGCAGGCCTACAGCCTGCTCGTCGCGCAGTTCCGTCACACCCACGACCAGATCGCCGCGGCGATCGGCAAGAGCCGCAGCCATGTCGCCAATATGCTGCGCCTCATGCAGCTGCCGGAGGGCGTGCGGGCCCACGTGCTTGCCGGACGGCTCACCGCCGGCCACGCCCGCGCCCTTCTAACCGCCGAGTCGCCTGAGCAACTCGCGGACCTGGCCGTAGCGCGCGGGCTGTCGGTGCGCGAGGTCGAGGCCCTGGCCCGGCCCACAGCGAAGGGTCCGAAGAAGACCTCCGGACCCCGGCGTACCAAGGACGCCGACACGGCTGCGCTCGAGGTCGATTTGGAAGAGGCCCTGGGCATGAGCGTCGATGTGGCTGACCGGGGCGGCGCCGGCGAGGTCCGGGTCCGCTACGCGAACCTGGAACAGCTGGACGAGATCTGCCGGCGCCTGACGCGCGGCTGAGGGAGCCTGCCGGGACGGACTATCTTGCGACGCTGGCGCGCGCCCGCTGTAGGTTCGCACGGCGGGCCTGGGCGCTGTCGGCTTCGCCGGCACTGAGGGCTATCAACAGGGCGGCCTTCAGGCTGTTGCCCTTGCGGGCGTCCGTGACCTTCGCGCCGTCATCGTCCACCACATAGAAGCAGTCGACCGCGCGCTCGCCATAGCCATCGATATGAGCCGACGTGATCTCCAGGCCCGAGTCCGAGAGGGTCCGGGCCAGGGCCGCCAGCAGCCCGGGACGGTCGCGGCCGGAGGCTTCGACGACGGTGGCGGTCTCCGACGCGTCGTTGTCCAGCATGACCGCCGGGGTGATCGAGAAGGCCGACCCGCGGCCCAGATCCTGGCGGCGCGGCTCGCGACCATGGGGCTCACCGCGTGCGGCGCCCGCCAGGCTCGCGGCCAGCCGCCCGAGCGCCCGGTCGTCGTTGGCCCCGAACGGAGCGCCCGTGACGTCCTGGACGTAGAACACATCCAGCGCATGGCCCTGGTCAGAGGTGAAGACCCGCGCGCCCACCACATTGCCGCCCGATGCGGTGATCGCCTCGGCCAGATCCACGAACAGGCGGGGCCGGTCGGCCGCGGCGACGACGACTTCCGAGGCGTTCAGATCGGCGCGAACCCGACCTTCCGCCGCCGCGCCGGCGCCTGTAGCGGCGCGGGCGAGGCGTGCATGCGCCGCGACCTCCGCGTCATCGAAAGCCGTGAAATAGGCGTCTTCCATGGCATCGCCCCAGGCCTCGGCGGCGGGGTTGGCCCGCGCCAGGCGGACCCGTGCGTCATAGGCGGCATTCTCCTGGTACCGCTTGAGCGCGGCGGCGGCGTCGGAGCCCCGGCCGCCTCGGAACACCGCCTCGGTGGCCGTATAGAGCTCGCGCATCAGCTGGCCCTTCCAGCCGTTCCATACCCCCGGCCCGACGGCGCGGATGTCGGCGACGGTCAACACCAGCAGCAGGCGCAGGCGCTCGGGGCTCTGCACGATGCGGGCGAAATCGGTGACCGTGCGCGGGTCGGCGATATCGCGCTTCTGGGCGGTGTCGCTCATGACCAGATGGTGTTCCACCAGCCAGGCGACCAGCTCGATCTTGGACCGCTCCAGGCCCAGGCGCTCGCAGGCCTGCCGCGCCGCGCGGGCGCCCGCCACCTCCTGGCCGCCGGCGCCGCCCTTGCCGGTGTCGTGCAGAAGCATGGCCAGGAACAGTGCTTCGCGGTCAGCGATCAGCGGCATGACCTGGGTGGCCAGGGGATGATCGTCGGCCAGGCGGCCGCCCGCGATGTCGGCGATGACGCCCACGGCCCGCAGGGTGTGCTCGTCCACCGTGTAGGAGTGGTACATGTTGAACTGCATCTGGGCGACGATCCGCCCGAATTCCGGCAAATAGCGCCCCAGGACACCGGCCTCGGTCATCAGGGTCAGGGTCGTGCGCGGATCGCGGCCACGCGCCAGGATATCGAGGAACACCCGCGCGGCGTGGCGGTCCCGGCGCACCGCCGAGGTGATCAGCCCAATGGCGCGCGAGGCGGCGGTGAAGGCGTCCGGGTGCAGGTCGAGGTTTCGCAGGTCGGCGATCCGGAACAAGCGCAGCAGGTTAATCGGATCCTGCTCGAAGATCTCCGGGTCCACGTCGAGCCGGCCGCCCACCTCGTGGAAGCCCGGCTCATCCAGCGGCTTGCGCTTGACCTGCCGCCCGGGGATGAACCGCGAGATTCCGCGCGGCGCCGACTTGACCTGTTCGGCCTCCAACTTGGCGGCGAACACCCGGGTGAGCGAGCCCACGTCCTTGGCGATCAGGAAGTAGCGCCGCATGAAGCGCTCCACCGCCGGGGCGTCGCCTCGGTCGCCATAGCCCATCCGGCGCGCGATCTCAGGCTGGAGGTCGAAGCTCAACCGCTCCTCGGGGCGGCCCGTGGCGAAGTGCAGGTGGCTGCGTACCGCCCACAGGAAGTCGAAGGCGAGAATGAACGCCCGGATCTCCCGCCGGTCGAACATCTCCATCTGCATGATCTTTTCCAGGCTTTCGCCCGGATGCAGGTACTGGGCGATCCAGAACAGGGTGTTGAGGTCGCGCAGGCCGCCCTTGCCCTCCTTGACGTTGGGCTCGACCATGTAGCGGCTGGTCCCGGCGCGGGCGTGGCGCTCGTCCCGCTCCTTCAGCTTGGCCGCGACGAACTCGGCGCCAGTGCCTCGGACAACATCGGCGCGGAATCGGCGGATCAAGTCGTCCGCCAGGGATTCATCCCCCGTGAGCCGCCGCGCCTCCAGGATCGACGTGCGGATTGTGAAGTCCTCGCGGCTCAGCTTCACGCACTCCTCGACGGTGCGCGAGGCGTGGCCGACCTTGAAGCCCAGGTCCCACAGGGCGTAGAGCATGAATTCGATCACGCTCTCGGCGTGAGCGGTCTGCTTGTAGGGGCGCACGAACAGCAGATCGAGGTCGGAGAAGGGCGCCAGGGTGCCGCGCCCGTAGCCGCCGACCGCCATCAGGGCGAGCCGCTCGCCCTCGGTGGGGTTCCGCGCGCGGAACACGTGGACGGTGGTGAAATCCCAAAGGGCGGTGACCACCTCGTCGGTGACGCCGCTCAGCAGCCGGGCGGTCTCGATCCCGCCGGCCCCATTCTCCAGCCGCTCCTTGGCGATCATCCGTCCGCGGAAGAGGGCGGCCTTCAGGATCTCAAGCGCCGCCTTGCGTTGGGCCAGCCCGTCGCCAAGGTTCTCCAGCGCCGCCGTCGAGAGCTGGCTCCGCAGCCGAACCCCGTCGACGACGTATTCCAGGCGGGTGGGCTTGAGGCGCGTCGGCATGGCTGAAAGCCATATAGGACGGATCGTTAACGCGCACCGGCGGGATCGCGCCTTTTCCGTCTGCACGGGCGCGGGTATGGCCCTGCCCCCGCAGCATCGAGTTGGCGTAGCACCATGGGCAGAGGAACGTATCGCGGCGGCTCCACGCCCGTTGGCTGGAATGCGAACAGCTATGTGTCGCCGTCACTCACCGGGCGAACCCGAAATGGCAGGGCGCTGATCAAGGACCTCGCCACCCGCACGGCCCAGAGCCGCGCCGAACAGGCCGGCCAGGACGAGCACGCCCGCAAACGCCACGGCCTGGGGCCTGGGACCCAAGGCCAAGCCCGCGCTGCCCGGCGCCATGGCCAGCACGGGCACGTCAGGCCTGGCCACCGAGGCCCGCAAGCGACTGAAGGCAAAGGCGGGCTCGGCCTTCACGGTCACGGTGGTGAAGCGCAAGCGGCGGGTGGTGAAGCCGAGGTCGTGATCCCATTCAAGGCCTCGCACAGGCAAAGTTCAAACCCGAACCCCCTGCGCGGCCAGAACCTCCGACAGCACCTGCTTCCCGTCCCATAGGGCGCCGCGCCAGCCGGCGGCCCGTGCGGCCTCGACGTTGGCGGGCCGATCGTCGAGCAGCAGGAGATCGGCGGGGACGAACCCCGTGCGGGCCTCTATGCGGGCGAAGAACTCAGGGTCCGGCTTCCCGCAGCCGAGGTCGGCGGCGTAGTGCATAGCATCGAAGCGGTCGCGAAAGCGCAACGTGTCCCAGATGTGGCCGGCGCGCTCATGCTCTTGAACGGTGGCGAGATGAAGGGTCAGGCCGCCCGCTCGCACCGCCGCCAGATCGGCCAGCAGGTCATCGTCCAGCCAGGCGTCCTTCGCGAACCAATAGCCGGTGAGTTCGCTGCTGCTCAGGTGCGGCGCGTGCCGGGCGAGGAACGGATCGAGCCGGTCCCGCAACGCCGCACGACCCATCACCACGTCGTCCCAGTGCGGGCCAAAGAAATGGGATTGCAGCAGGTCCGCCGGCAGGCCGAGGTCGGTTTCGAGGTCGGCGGCCCATCCACCCGGGCGGGTGCGGATCACCACGCCGTCGACGTCGACCATTAAGACCTTGGTCCCGATCACGCGCCCGGACCGTCCAGTGTGCTTCGCCGTCGCCTGAGCCCTAGGGCCGCGACAATGGCCGCCGCACATTCGATCGGGGACGAGGATGTGGTGTCGACTTCGAAGTCGTACGAACCCTGGGCGTGCACTCGCCCGTGCTGCCAGAGCGCCTGACCTGCGCCTCGGTCACCACGAGCCTTCTCGCGTCGCTGCAACTCGTTGAGGCCACACCGAACGCCGACCAGAAACACGTCGTGGCCGCGAAGCACATCGGCCCAATCGTCTCTCTGGCCCGGGTCGGTGAAGACGTCGTCGACGATGGCTCGAACGCCGGCGTCCAGGCTCGCGCGGACCATGCGTCGCCAGGCCCGCATGATGGTCAAGGCCTCTGGACCCGAGATGATAGGCAACTCGCCGTTCGGCTGTGGGACAAACTGGAAACCGACCTCGCTGTTGTGCCAACGCATCGGGAGCCACGAAAAAACGTCGTCCACGCTGAACGCGAGAAATCCGACCGGCAGCAGTTCCTGAAGGGCTCGAGAGATCGACGTCTTGCCCGAGGAAGAGCTTCCGTTCAGGAGAATCAGGTTCGGCATCGTCGGCGCCGTCACCCCACTAGCCCCTTCAGCCGGTAGAGCGCGTCCATCGCCTCGCGCGGGCTCATGCCGTCGACGTCCAAGACCTTCAGCGCTTCCTCCACCTTGCTGGGGCCGAACTTCGCCTGGGGCTCGGCGACGGCGGCGAAGAGGGGAAGGTCGTCGAGATTGGCCGGTCCGCTGGCTTCGCGTTCCAGCCGTTCGAGCACTTGCTTCGCGCGGCCTACCACGGCAGGCGGCACGCCCGCCAGCTTGGCCACCTGGACGCCATAGGAGCGGTCGGCCGGACCGGGACCGGCTTCGTGTAAGAAGATCAGGTCGCCGTTCCACTCCTTGGCCCTGAGGCTGAGGTTCGAGACGTGGGCGAGGCGGCCCTCCAGCACGGCCAGCTCGTGATAGTGGGTGGCGAACAACGCACGGCAGCGGTTGGTCTCGTGCAGGGCCTCAGCGCAGGCCCAGGCGATGGCGAGGCCGTCGTAGGTGGCGGTGCCGCGGCCGATCTCGTCCAGGATGACCAGGCTGCGTGGCGTCGCCTGGGTGAGGATGGCGGCCGTCTCGACCATTTCCATCATGAAGGTGGAGCGGCCGCGGGCCAGGTCGTCGCCGGCGCCCACGCGGCTGAACAGCCGGTCGACGACGCCCAGCCGCAGGCGCTTCGCCGGAACGAAACAGCCGGACTGGGCCAGCACCGCCAGCAGGGCGTTCTGGCGCAGGAACGTCGACTTGCCGGCCATGTTCGGCCCGGTCACCAGTGACAGCCGTGGGCCGCCGATGCCGGAGCCGTCGAGGCGGCAGTCGTTGGGGGTGAAGGCCTGGCCGGCGCGGGTCACGGCGGCTTCGACGACGGGATGACGGGCGGCCTCAGCCTCGAAGGCGGTGGAGCGGTCCACCACGGGTCGGCTGGCGCCCACGTCGTCGGCCCATTCGGCGAGGGCCGAGGCCACGTCGAGGGTCGCCGCAGCCTGGGCCGCGGCCTGGATCGGCCGGGCGACGTCGATGGCGGCCGCGCGCCAGGCTTCGAAGGTGTCGAGTTCGATCGCCAGGGCCCGCTCGGCGGCCTGGGCGATGCGCGCGTCCAGTTCCGCCAGCTCCACGGTGGTGAAGCGGACCTGGTTGGCGAGGGTCTGCCGGTGGATGAAGGTCGCATTGAGCGGCGCCGTCATCAGCGGCTCGGCGGCCTTGGCGGTGGTTTCGACGAAGTAGCCCAGCACGGCGTTGTGTCGGATCTTCAGGGCCACGCCGCTCTCGCCCGCCAGCCGGGCCTCCAGCGCCACGATCACCCGGCGGCTGTCGTCGCGCAGCGCCCGGGCCTG
>JANPKX010000624.1:0-2583 GCA_031426235.1 Alphaproteobacteria bacterium
ACCCGGCGGCTGTCGTCGCGCAGCGCCCGGGCCTGGTCCAGCTCGGGCCGCACACCCTCGGCCACGAAGCCCCCGTCGCGCGCCAGGGCCGGCAGTTCCGGGCCGAGACCCGCCGCCAGCTGGTCGCGGAATATCGACAGCGCCTCAAGCGTCTCCAGGTCCAGCGCCGCCAGCGCTTCGGCGCTCTCCGACGGCAAGTCCAGCAAGGGGTCGCGGGCGCTGGCGAACAGACGGCAGATGCGCTCGCCCAGCGCCAGCCCGTCGCGCAGGGCGCCCAGGTCACGCGGGCCGCCCCGCCCGAGCGCCAGCCGCGACAGCGCCCGGGCCATGTCCGGCATGGCTTTCAGCACATCGCGCAGCGCCTGCCGCTGGCGCCTGTGTCCGCAGAACCAGGCGACGGCGTCCAGGCGGACGTCGATGGCCGCGGGGTCCAGCAACGGCCGGGCCAGCCGCGCCCCCAGCAGCCGCGCGCCCGGCGCGGTGACCGTGCGGTCGATGGCGGCGAGCAGGGATCCGTCCCGGCCGCCGGAGGTGGCGCGCTCGATCTCCAGGCTGGCCCGCGTGGCCGGATCGATGATCATGACGTCCGCCTCGCCCACCCGGCGCGGCGCCGAGAGGGCGGGCAGGCGACCGGCCTGAGTGGTCTCGAGATGGGCGGCGATCAGGCCCAGGGCCGAGACCTCGGCGCCTGACAGGGGGCCGAACCCGTCGAGGGTTTCCACGCCGTAAAGCCGCTTCAGCCGGGTCTCGGACGCGCCGGGCTCGGCCAGGGCCGAAGGCATAGGCTGGATGAAGCCGCCGGCGGCCTTCAGGGCGGCCGAGACGGCCTCGTCCGCGAACAGCCGGTCGGGGACCAGGATCTCGGATGGCGCGAGCGCGGCCAGGGCCGAGGCGAGGCCCGCGACGGTGACGCCCAGGCATTCGACCTCGCCCGTGGAGAGCTCCACGCTGGCCACCGCCGCCGCGCCGGCCCGCACCGAGACGGCGGCCAGCCGGTTGGCCCCGCGCGCGTCCAGCAGGCCGTCCTCGGTCAGGGTGCCGGGCGTCACCACACGCACCACGTCGCGGCGCACCACCGCCTTCGATCCGCCCCGGCGCTTGGCCGTCTCGGCGTCCTCGAGCTGGTCGCAGACCGCCACCTTGAAGCCAGCCCGGATCAGCTTGGCGAGATAGGCCTCCATGGCGTGGGCCGGAACGCCCGCCATGGGGATCGGCGCGCCGCCGTGCTGGCCCCGCGCGGTCAGGGTGATGCCGAGGGTGGCGGCGGCCTTTTGGGCGTCCTCGAAGAACAGCTCGTAGAAGTCGCCCATGCGGAAGAACACCAGGGCGTCGGGCTGGCGCGCCTTGGCGTCGAAATACTGGGCCATGACCGGCGTCGCGCCGGCGGCGTCCACGGCAGGGGCGGGGGCCTGAGCGTTCATCGCGTGGCGACCGTAGAGGCCGGGCCGGCCTCCCGCACCCCTTGAACCACGCCATCCCCATGCCAAGCTGTGGATGAATGACCATCCGACCCATGCAGCAGGGCTTCGTGATCTTCCCGCCCGGGCCGGTGGACGCCGATGTCCTGGCCGCGGTGCATGTGGCGGCGTGGCGCGAGACTTACCAGGGGCTGTTGCCGCAGGCCTATCTGGCGCGGATGTCGGAGGCCGATCACGCGCGCCGCTTCGCCGACGCGCTTCGGAATCCCGGTCCGAACGAGGTGACCCTCGCGGCTGCGACGCGCGCCGGCGTGGTCGGCTATGTGCAGGGCGGGCCGTCCCGGCGCCGGACACCCGGCGAGGCGGAGGTCGCGACCCTCTACCTGCTGCGCGCCGCCCAGGGGCGGGGCCTGGGCCGGGCCCTGCTGCAGCAGACCGCGCGCGCCCTGGCGGCGCGGGGCGCGACGTCGCTGGTGATCTCAGTGCTGCGCGAGAACCGGGCCGCGCGCGCCTTCTACGCCTATCTGGGCGGCGAGCCGGAGCCGGCCCGCCGCGAGCGTGGCCCGGGGGGCGCCCTGCTGCACGAGGTGGCCTATCGCTGGCCGGACATCACGGTGTTGGATCCATCGGCCCGGCGGCCGGGTTCCTAGCGGATGCGCGCCTTCGCCGACCTGCTGGACCGACTGAGCCTCACCGCCTCGCGCAACGCCAAACTGACGCTGGTGCGCGACTATCTGCGGGACGCGCCGGATCCCGACCGGGGCTGGGCCCTGGCTGCCCTGACCGGGGAGCTGAGTTTCGAGGCCGCCAAGCCCGCCTTCATCCGCCGGGCGGTCGAGGCGCGGATGGACGCCCAGCTGTTCGCCTGGTCCTACGACTATGTGGGCGATCTGGCCGAGGCGGTGTCCCTGGTCTGGCCGGCGCGCCCCGGCGCCAACCGCGAACCCGAGCTCTCCGAGGTGATCGAGGGCCTTCGCACCGCCACCCGCGCCGAGGCGCAGGGGCGGATCGAGGCCTGGCTGGACGCCCTCCCGCAGGCGCGGGAGCGATGGGCGCTGCTGAAGCTGGTCACGGGCGGCCTTCGCGTCGGCCTGTCCGCGCGGCTGGCCAAGCAGGCGGCGGCGGATGTGGGTGAGCGCGACATCGGCGAGGTCGAAGAACTCTG
>JANPKX010000625.1:0-1667 GCA_031426235.1 Alphaproteobacteria bacterium
CGGCCCTCGACCATCTTCTCGGCGATCTCGCGCGGCTTGCCCGATTCCATCGCCGTCAGGGTCTGGATCTCGCGCTCCTTGGCCACGACCGCCGGGTCGAGCTCGTCGCTGCTGAGCGCCAGCGGCGGGGTCGGCGTGCCGGCCACGTGCATGGCGATCTTGCGGCCCACATCCTTCAGCACCGACGGATCGCCGGCGCCTTCCAGCGCGACCAGCACGGCCAGCTTGCCGACGTCGTCGGCTTCCTTGTTGTGCAGATAGAGCGCGACAGCGCCCTCGTTGACCGCGAGGCGGGCCGAGCGACGAACGCGCATGTTCTCGCCGATGGTGGCGATCAGGCCGGTGACCTTCTCGCAGACGCTTTCGCCGCTGGTGGTCTTGGCGGCGTAGATCGCCTCGACATCGCCGTCCACGCCCAGCGCTACGGTCGCGATCTCGCGCGCCGCGCCCTGGAAGGTGGCGTTCTTGGACACGAAGTCGGTCTCGGCGTTCAACTCGATGGCGACGCCGGTCTTGCCGTCGGCGCTGACCATCCCGGCCACCAGGCCCTCGGCCGCGGCGCGGTCGGCCTTCTTGGCGGCCTTGGCCAGGCCCTTGGTGCGCAGCCAGTCCATGGCCGCCGTGATGTCGCCATTCGTTTCCTGCAAGGCCTTCTTGCAGTCCATCATGCCAACGCCGGATTTTTCGCGCAGGTCCTTGACCAGCGCAGCGGTGATGTCCGCCATGGTCAGCTCCTTCAAGGTCTAAGAGTCACGACAGACCCTCCTATGAGGGTCCGCCGTCAGGGTTTTGTGTCAGCCGACGCGCGGATGCGCCTCAGCTCGCTTGTTCGTCTTCACTCGCCGGCGCCTCGACGGGCGCTTCGGCTGGAGCCTCGACGCCAGTCATCTCGGCTTCGAGGGCCGCCGCTTCCGGTTCCGACACCGCAGGCTCGTCCGCGATCGGCTCCGGCGTGAGCGCCCGCGCCAGGGTGGGCTCCATTGGGGCTTCCGAGGCGCCCAGATCGATACCGGAGGCCGACTGGCCGGCGGCAAGGCCATCCAGAACGGAATCGGCCAGCAGGTCGCAGTACAGCTGGATGGCGCGCGCGGCGTCGTCGTTGCCGGGGATCGGATAGGTGATGCCATCCGGGTCGCAGTTGGTGTCGAGGATCGCGATCACCGGGATGTTGAGCTTGCGCGCCTCGAGGATCGCGATCGCTTCCTTGTTGGTGTCGATCACGAACATCAGGTCGGGAATGCCGCCCATGTCCTTAATCCCACCCAGGCTGAGCTCCAGCTTGTCGCGCTCGCGCGTCAGTTGCAGCAGCTCTTTTTTGGTCCGGCCCTGACCTTCGCCGGCCACCAGGGCGTCGACTTCACGCAGGCGCGCGATCGAACCCGAGACGGTGCGCCAGTTGGTCAGCGTGCCGCCCAGCCAACGATGGTTCACATAGTATTGGGCGCAGCGCTTGGCGGCCGTGGCGATCGGCTCGGAGGCCTGGCGCTTGGTGCCGACGAACAGGATGCGGCCGCCGCCGGCGGCGACCTCACGCACCTTGACCAGGGCCTGGTGCAGCAGCGGGATCGACTGCGACAGGTCGATGATGTGGATGTTGGAACGGGCGCCGAAGATGAACTTGTCCATCTTCGGGTTCCACCGGTGCGTCTGGTGGCCGAAGTGCGCGC
>JANPKX010000626.1:0-2866 GCA_031426235.1 Alphaproteobacteria bacterium
CACCACAGGGCGAGGTCGATCTCCACGCGCTCGCGCAGGCCGCGGATGACGATGGGTTTGCCGATCTGGGCGGTCTTGGCCTTGTCGAGGTGGCGGACGAAGGCTTCGATGCCGCCCTCGTAGTGCATGATCTCCTCGGTCGGCTCGGGCCCGCGGTGGTCCTTCAGCCAGATCGTCACGCCCGAGTTCAGGAAGGCCAGCTCGCGCAGCCGGTGCTCCAGGGTCTTCAGATCGAAGTCGATGAAGGCGAACGTCTCGAGCGAGGGCATGAAGGTGACTTCGGTGCCCGACAGCGGCAGACCGTTCTCGCGCATGGGCGCGTCGCCGGTCTCCTTCAGGGGGCTGACGGAATCCCCGTGCCGGAACTCCATCTCGTAGGACTTGCCGCCCCGATAGATCTTCAGTTTCAGGAACGAAGACAGGGCGTTGACCACCGAGACGCCCACGCCATGCAGGCCCCCGGAGACCTTGTAGGAATTCTGGTCGAATTTCCCGCCGGCGTGCAGCTGGGTCATGATCACCTCGGCCGCCGAGATGCCCTCGCCCTCGTGGATATCCACCGGAATCCCGCGCCCGTCGTCGGTGACCGTGACCGAGCCGTCGGCGTTGAGGATCACCTCGACCCGCGTGGCCCAGCCGGCCAGGGTCTCGTCGATGGCGTTGTCGACCACTTCATAGACCATGTGGTGCAGGCCCGAGCCGTCGTCGGTGTCGCCGATATACATGCCCGGCCGCTTGCGCACTGCGTCCAGGCCCTTGAGAACCTTGATGGATTCCGCGCCATACTCAGCCTGGCCATTGCCTTCGGGGGCGTCGGGCACTTCGGTGTCTTCGCTCATCTTGCATCCAGCTGCGGCGCTTTTCGGGAGAGGTCCGGACCCTTGGGATCCGCGAGCGCCTGATGACCGGCCCCGCGCCGCGCGCGAAGCCTGGGAATGTCGCTTGCCTTATATAGGGTTCAACGCTGATTCTGCACCTGTTTCAGCGGTGAAGGTGGGGGTACGCGTGGCGATTGGCGGCCCGCCTAAAGCGAGCTGCGAATCAGTGCTACGCAATCTGCAACGCTTCGACCAAGCGTATCGATCACCAGGGGTTCACGATCCCAAGCGTGATAGTCGCGGCCGACGACCTCCCGCCAGTCCGGAGGCGTCAGATTGGGGACGTCGATCCGGCGGCCTTCGACCCGTCGGCGATGCTCCTGCGAGTTCGAGCACGCAATCTCGACCTCGATAACGCGAGCTCCGGCGCCAAGGCCCGCGTCACGCCATGCGTCACGGGTGAGCATCCAAGGGTTCACGCTGTCGGCCACCACATCAAGGCCAAGGCGGAGGTTGTCCTCCGCGACCGCGTAAGCCGCGCGGTAGCCTGCGTCGTCAAGCGACCCCGCAACGACGCCCGCGTCTTGGATCGCCTGTTCGATAGAGTCGATGCGCAGCCACACCGCGCGAATGTCTTCCGCCAGGCGACGGGCGATGGTGGATTTGCCCACGCCGGGAAGCCCGGCCAGGACGATCAGCGTGGCCAAGGGACCCTCCCCAGGTGGCGATCGCCCGCTTCACGCCACGCGGTGCGCGTCTCCCGTTCCTCCCCCATCGGGGGAGGCGGCCGAGCGGGCCGGAGGGGGTCCGGAATGGCCGTTGGGGACCCCCTCACAGGCTTTGCCGGAGCTCCCCCAGAGGGGGAGCGACCCGCCGGCCACTCAGGTCCACTCGGCTCGTCGTTGATCATTCTCTCACCCTCGATAGGGCCGCCCCATCCACCCGGAACCCCTGAGCCCGGCCTGCCAGGCCGTCGAACAGCATCTCGTCGGTGCCGGTCAGGAAAGCCTGCAGCCCCAGGGCCTCGATCTCGTCAAACAGGGCGGCGCGGCGCGTGGCGTCCATGTGCGCGGCGACCTCGTCCAGCAGCAGGATCGGCGAGGGCGCATCGGCGGCGCGGGCCAGGCGCGCGGCCTGGGCCAGCACCAGGTTGAGGATCAGCGCCTTCTGCTCCCCGGTCGAGCATTCGGCCGCGGGCCTGTCCTTCTCCACATGAACGACCTCCAGATCTCCGCGGTGGGGACCGGTGAGGGCGCGCCCAGCCGCGGCATCGCGCTCGCGGGCGGCGGCCAGGGCGCGGGCCAGGCGCGGCTCGATCTCGGCCGGTTCAGCCTGCGCCAACTGTTCCCACTCACCGGTCAGGGACAGGCGGGCCTGGGGAAACGGGCGCTCGCGGCGGCTGGCGATCTCCGCGGTCAGGGCGGCCAGGGTACGGGCCCGGGCCTGCGCCATCAGGGCGCCGGCCTCAGCCAGCCGGGCCTCCAGCGCATCCAGCCAGGCCGGGTCCGACGGGCCATCGCTCAGCAGGCGCATCCGCTCGCGCATGGTCTTCTCGTAGATCTGCACATGGGCCGCATGGATCGGCTCGGCCGCGTAGACCAGTCGATCGAAGAACTTGCGCCGCTCCGTCGCGCCCTCGAGGAAGAGGCGGTCCTGGGCCGGGGTCAGCCAGACCTGCCGCGTGTGCTCGGCCAGCCGGCCCGGTGGCACAGGCTCGCCCTCCAGGCGCACGACACGCCGGGAGGCCCCGGCCTCTGCCACCCCGGTGCCCAGGCGGGTTTCGCCCTCAGGCGTCGCGATGGTCACCGCGACCGCCCAGGCCCGACCCTGGCGCTCGCCGGGCGCCCGCCGGCCCACGTCCGCCAGGCCTGATCCACGCAGCCCACGACCAGGGATCAGGAAACTCACCGCCTCCAGCAGATTGGTCTTGCCCGCCCCATTGGGTCCGGCAAGCCAGACGGGTCGCCCGTCCAGCGCCACGTCGGCCGTGGCGTAGGACCGGAAATCGGTCAGGCTCAGGCGGGTCAGGACGGCGCGGGTCACGGGCG
>JANPKX010000627.1:0-3751 GCA_031426235.1 Alphaproteobacteria bacterium
GAACGGCTACGGCTGGCCGGTCTATCGCGGCGGCCCGATGTTCTACGGCGACCTGATCGGCGGCCCCGCGGTGGTGCTGAAGAAGATGCAGGAGTTCGAGGCCAAGATGGGCGACGCCTTCAAGCCCGCGCCGCTGCTCGAGAAACTGGTCGCCGAGGGCAGGAAGTTCGCCGACCTGAAGGGCTAAGCCCTTCCAACCGAGATCGGCGCAATACAAACGCAGGGGGCCGTCCGCGAGGGCGGCCCTATTGCGTTCAGAGGGGTGGAATATCCATTTATCGGCCGACGGGAGTGCTACACACCCCCGGGGAGTCGATGGGGGCGACGCTTTGAAGCTGGAGGCCCCATGCCCACGATCGGCACGCCTGACCTCAACCGCCATTACCCGGTTCGCGGCCTCTCCGACCGGATCGCGCTAGGCGCGACCAAGTTCCTGCGGCTCTTCGCCGACACCTTTTTCGCCAAGCGTTACGGCAACCGCGCCGTCGTGCTGGAGACCGTCGCGGCCGTGCCTGGCATGGTCGGCGCCACGCTCAATCACCTGCGCTGCCTGCGCAACATGTGCGACGACCGGGGTTGGATCATGACCCTGATGGACGAGGCCGAGAATGAGCGCATGCACCTGATGACCTTCATCGAGGTGGCTAAGCCGACCCGGTTCGAACGCTTCATGGTGCTGTTCGCCCAGTGGCTGTTTTACCTGTTCTTTTTCGGCCTCTATCTGATCTCGTCGCGAACGGCCCATAGGCTGGTGGGCTATTTCGAGGAGGAAGCGGTGATCAGCTACACCTTCTACCTCGCCGAGATCGACGAAGGGCGCACCCCGAACGTACCCGCGCCGGCTATCGCGATCCGCTACTGGAACCTGCCGGCCAACGCGACGCTGCGCGACGTGGTCGAGGTGGTGCGCGCCGACGAAGCTCACCACCGCGACGTAAACCACGCGTTCGCCAACGAACTCAACGGCCTGCCTCAGGGCGACGTCGCCGCTTCGCCAGCGCACATCAATGTCAGGCCCACCTGGAAAGCAGCCTGACGCCCGAGCTTCAACTTGCCGCCTTCAGTTCCGTGTCGATCTGCAGGGTCACCTCTTCGCCGACCGCCGGCGAATAGGCCTTCACGCCCCACTCTGAGCGCTTGATCGTGGTCTTCGCCTGGAAGCCCAGCGAATACTTCTTGTCCAGCGGGTTGAGGCCGCCCTGGATGAAGGTCACCTGCAGGGTCACGGGCTTGGTCACGCCGTGCAGGGTCAGATCGCCGGTGACGTCGGCCGTGCGCTCGCCGGTCACCTTCACCGCCGTCGACTTGAAGGTCGCTGTCGGGAATTTCGCGACGTCCAGGAAATTGGGGCCCTTCAAGTGGCCGTCCAGCGCCGCATTGAGGGTCCCGACAGACGCCGTATCAATGGTGACCTGAAGTTCGGCGGCCTGCGGCGCCTTGGGATCGAGCTTCAGCGTGCCGTCGACCTTGCTGAACTGCCCGACGTAGGTGGAGAAGCCGAAGTGGGTCACGGACCATGTGACCTTGGTGTGGCCGGCATCGGTGACATAGGCGCCGGCGCGAACGTCAGCGGGCGCGCGGCTGGTCTGGGCCTCGGCGGCAGGGGCGGCCACAAGGGCCAGGGCGAGGGCGGCGGTCTTCAGGGTCAATCTCACGGAGCAGGCCTTTCCAAGGGTGTAGGTCGGCACTCTACCACCCGGCGTCACGGAGAGAATGTCTGCTCAAGGCGCGATGCTGTTGCCGGATCGGAAGCATTGAGCCGTGCGCCTCCCCAAATTGCGTGCTCGCATAGAGACCCAGCCTCTGAGAAACTCCCGTGGAGAAATCCGGGGGGATGCCAAAATGAAGCGCATGTGGCGATGGGTGGCCGTGGTCGGCCTCGGACTGGTCATGGCGGCCTGCGGGCGCGGCATCGACGGTCGGCAGATCGCCAACCCGGATGCCGGTGAGTGGCTGACCTATGGCCGCAGCTATGACGAACAGCGGTTCGCGCCCCTGGCGGACATCAATCGCGGCACGGTGAGCCGCCTGGGCGTGGCGTGGTGGGCTGAGTTTGATACCGACCGGGGACAGGAGGCGACCCCGCTGGTCGCGGACGGCGTGCTCTACACCACCACCACCTGGTCCAAGGTCTATGCGTTCGACGCCAAGACCGGCAAGCCGCTGTGGTCGTACGATCCCCAGGTGCCGGGCGAGAAGGGCTTCGACGCCTGTTGCGATACCGTCAACCGCGGCGTGGCGTTGTGGGGCGGCCGCGTCTATGTCGCCACGCTGGACGGGCGGCTGGTGGCGCTGGACGGCAAGACCGGCAAGGTTGTCTGGTCGGTGGCGACGGTCGATCCGAAGCTGCCTTACACGGTCACCGGCGCGCCCCAGGCCATCAAGGGCCGGATCCTGATCGGCAATGCGGGCGCCGAGTACCCCGTGCGCGGCTACCTCAGCGCCTATGACGCGCGCACGGGCAAGCTGGACTGGCGTTTCCACATGACCCCCAACCCCACCGGCGCGCCGGATGGGGCGGCCTCGGACGCCGTGATGAAGACGATCGGCTTTCCCAGCTGGGGCGAGGGCGCCTGGAAGCTGGGCGGCGGGGGCGCCACCCCCTGGGACGCCATCACATACGACACCGAATCCGGCCTGGTGTTCGTCGGGACGGGCAACGCCGGACCCTGGAACGGCTCGATCCGCACTGGGGGCAAAGGCGACAACCTGTTCGCCGCCTCCATCGTGGCGCTGAGGGCCGACACCGGCGCCTATGCCTGGCACTATCAGACGACGCCGCGCGACGACTGGGACTACGACGCCGTGCAACACCTGATGCTGGCCG
The DNA here is from genome assembly GCA_031426235.1 of Alphaproteobacteria bacterium. Classification (GTDB taxonomy): domain Bacteria; phylum Pseudomonadota; class Alphaproteobacteria; order Caulobacterales; family Caulobacteraceae; genus Phenylobacterium. The sequence goes on from JANPKX010000627.1 coordinate 2,828, forward strand.
ATCTGACGATCGCGGGCCAGCCGCGCCGGGTAGTGATGCAGGCCAACAAGAACGGCTTCTACTATGTGCTGGGCGCCGCTGACGGAAAGCTTATCTCGGCGGAGAAGTTTGTGCGCGCCGACTGGGCCGAACGCATCGACCTGGCGACCGGCCGTCCGGTGGAGACGCCGCAGGCCCGCTATGGCGCCCAGGTGGTCCGTCTGAGCCCGGGCCCGGCGGGCGGTCACAACTGGCAGCCGATGGCGTTCAGTCCGAAGACCGGACTCGTCTACGTTCCGGCGCAGGAGATTCTTGGCGTTTATCGCCGGAACGCCGGCTACAAGTCGCGCGACGGCGCCTGGAACACCGGCACCGATTTCAACGCCTTCTCCCTGCTGACGCCGGAGCTGACGTCCGGCTTCCTGCTCGCCTGGGATCCCGTGCGCCAGAAGGAAGCGTGGCGGCATCCATACGCGATGGCCTGGAACGGCGGCACCTTGGCGACGGCCGGCAACCTTGTCTTCCAGGGCTCGGCCGACGGCCGTTTCATCGCCTTCGATGCGACCACCGGGCGTGAGCTCTGGGAAGCACGCGTCGGCACCGGCATCGGCGCGGGTCCGATCACTTACAACGTGGACGGCAAGCAGTACGTGACGGTGGTGGCGGGCTGGGGCGGAGCTTTCGCTCTCGGCGGCGGACCGGCCGCCTCGCAGGGCAACAGCGACACGCGCGGTCGCGTCGTCACCTACACGATTCCAACGGATGCGCCGCCGACGGCCAAGGCCGTCATCGACATCATGGACAAGCCGGGCGAGCTCGCCGAAGGCGGGCGCCTCTACCATGCGAACTGCGCCGAGTGTCACGGCGGCGGCGGCGTCTCCGGCATCAAGGCGATTCCCGATCTCCGCAACACGCCGCTGCCTTACGAAGCCTTCGACGCCGTCG
>JANPKX010000628.1:0-2009 GCA_031426235.1 Alphaproteobacteria bacterium
GGCTACACCGCGATACAGCCCGACAAATATCTCTTCTGGTACATCCTGCCCAATGCCCTGGACTGGACGCTGATCGCCGTCCTGGCCGTGTTCTGCCAGGCCATCTCGCCGCACAAGTTTATCGGCTGGGGCCTGATGGTCCTTTACCTGATCGCTCGGCTGGTCCTCCCAACCCTGGGGTTCGAGCATAACCTCTACCTCTACTCGGGCCGCCCGGCCGTGCCGTTGTCCGACATGAACGGCCAGGGCCGGTTCGCCGGTTACGCCGCCTGGTTCCGCGCCTACTGGTCGGCCTTCGCGATACTCCTGCTGGTGCTGGCCAATGCCCTGTGGCGGCGAGGGGCCGAGACGCGCCTCATGCCCCGGCTTCGACGCCTGCCTCGCCGGCTCATGGGGCCGTCAGGCGTAGTCGGCGCCTTGGCGCTCACCGCCTTCGCGGGTCTGGGCGGCGTCATCTTCCACAACACCAACATCCAGAACCCCTACCGCACCGCCATCGACAACGAGCGCTGGCTGGCCGACTACGAGAAGGCGTTCCTGACCTACGAGACCCTGCCCCAGCCCTCGGTCACCGACCTGATGCTGGAGCTGGACTTGCATCCTCACGAGCCGCGCCTCACCACCGAGGGCCTCTACCGGCTGGTCAACGACACCGGCCAGCCGATCCGCGCCCTGCACGTGCGGCTCGACCGCGACACCCGGGCCCTGCAGATGAGCGTCAACGGCGCGGGCCGCGTGCAGACGTTCCAGCGGTTCAACTACCGCATCTTCACCTTCGACAAGCCGCTGATGCCGGGCGAGCGTACGGTCCTGTCGTTCCAGACCGTGATGGCGCAGCAGGGCTTCCGAAACTCGGGCAACATGACGCGGATCGTCGACAACGGGACCTTCGTCAGCAGTTTCGAGTTCGCCCCGGTAGTCGGTATGGACCGCAGCCGCCTGCTGCAGGACCGGGCCAAGCGGCGCAAGTACGGCCTGCCGCCCCAGCTCCGCCCGCCGACGCTGGAGGACCGTACAGCCCAGGCCCGTAACTACCTGGGCAACGCCGATTGGGTGAATGCCGACATCGCCGTGACCACGCAGGCCGACCAGACCCCCGTCGCCCCTGGCTACCGCGTCTCGGACGTCACCCGGCACGGCCGCCGTACGATCCGCTTCGTCACCGACGCGCCGGTGCTCAACTTCTTCTCCGTGCAGTCGGCGAGCTACGCCATCCGGCGCGAGGTCTACAAGGGCGTGGAGTTGGCCATCTACTACGACGCCCAGCACCCCTGGAATGTCGAGCGGATGGTGGGGGCCCTCAAGACCGGGCTCGACTATTACCAGGCCAACTTCAGTCCCTACCAGTTTCACCAGGCCCGGATCGTCGAGTTCCCCGACTACGCCCGGTTCGCCCAGGCCTTCGCCAATACCATGCCCTACTCGGAGGGCATCGGGTTCGTCACAGACAACACCCGGCCCGACAAGATCGACTATCCCACCTACGTCACCGCTCATGAACTGGCGCACCAGTGGTGGGGCCACCAGCTCATCGGCGCCGACATGCAAGGCGCGACCGCCCTCTCCGAGACCCTGGCCCAGTATTCGGCCCTGATCGTCATGGAGAAGACCTACGGCCCCGAGCGCATCCGCAAGTTCCTCAAATTCGAGCTCGACGGCTACCTGCGCGCCCGCGGCGGCGAGGTGGTCGAGGAACTGCCGCTCGTGCGCGTCGAGGACCAGCCCTATATCCACTACCGTAAGGGCTCCCTGGTGATGTACCTGCTGCGCGACCGGCTCGGCGAGGCCAAGGTCAACGCCGCCTTGCGCCGCCTCTTGGCCCAGCACGCTTTCAAGGGCGCCCCCTATCCGCGCTCCCAGGATCTGGTCGACGCCCTGCGCGCCGAGGCCGGAGCCGATCCGGCGGCCCAACAACTGATTGCCGACCTCTTCGAGAAGATCACCCTCTACGACCTCTCAACCCAGCAGGCCCTGGTCTCCCGGCGCGCCGACGGCCGCTATGACGTGAC
>JANPKX010000629.1:0-1729 GCA_031426235.1 Alphaproteobacteria bacterium
CGGGCGGGCTGGTGGGATGGACGGCGGACGGCGCACCGCGGTTCCTGGGCGACGCCCTGGCCGATCCCGTGACGGGGTTGGTCGCCGCAGTCGGCGCGCTGAAGGCGCTGGCGGAAGGCGGCGGGATGATCGTGGACGCAGCCCTGGCCCGGTCCGCGGCCGGCGCGGCGCAGGCGCTTGGCCTTCGCCCATGAGCCGCGACCTGCTCTTGAGAAACGTCGAGGTCGAGGGCCGGGCAGGCCTCGATGTGCGGCTCTCGGACGGACGCATTGCGCAGATCGGGCCGCGTCTGGAGCGCGGCGCTCAGGACATCGACGGTCAGGGCGGGGCGCTGATCCCCGGTCTCTGCGATCACCACATCCACCTGTTCGGCCTGGCCGCGCAGGCCGACACGGTCGTGCTGGAGGGCCTTCGCAGCGCAGCGGCGCTGGCGGCGAGGATTGCGGAGGCCGCCGCCGCGCGGCCGGCGGGCGCGTGGATCCGGGCCAGCGGCTATCACGAGGCCCTGGCTGGCGACCTCACGCGGGAGACGCTCGACGCCTTGGCGCCGCGCCACAAGTTAAGGGTCCAGCACCAGACGGGCTCGCTATGGATGCTCAACAGCGCGGCGCTGGCGGCGGTCAGCGGCCCTGATGATCCGCCGGGGGTCGAGCGGGACACTGCTGGCGCACCAACCGGACGCGTCTGGCGGGAGGATGTCTGGCTCCGCGGCCGGATCGAGGCCGATCCGCCGCCGCTCGCGCCCATCGGGCGCCGGCTGGCTGCCTATGGGATTACCGCCCTGACCGACGCCAGTGTCACCACGGAGCTCAGCGCTGCTGCGCATCTTGCGGAGGCGGTCAGGGGAGGCCACCTGCCCCAGCGCCTGACCCTGATGAGCGGCGGAGCCCTGACAGCGCCCGGCGATGCCGCGTTCGCGGTGGGACCAGTGAAGGTGCTGCTGGACGACCACGCCCTGCCGGACTTCGCCGATTTCGTTGACCGCATCGGCCAGGCGCGCGCTTGGGGCCGCGGCGTTGCCGTCCATTGCGTCACGGCGACTGAGCTGGCCCTGACGCTTGCCGCGTTCGATGCTGCCGGCGCGCGGCCTGGCGATCGCATCGAGCACGGCAGCGTCATTCCTGCCGCCGCCATCGGCCAGATCCGCAACCTGGGCCTAACGGTGGTCACGCAGTCGGCCTTCATCCGCGAGCGGGGCGACCGGTATGCCGCCGAGGTCGACCCAGCCGAACAGCCCGATCTCTACCGCTGTGCGAGCCTACTGGCTGCCGGCGTGCCGGTGGCGGGCAGTTCCGACGCCCCGTACGCCTCGCCCGACCCCTGGATGGCCATGTCCGCCGCTGCAGACAGAACCAGTCGCGGCGGGCGGGTCCTGGGTGCTGGGGAGGGAGTCTCGGCGGCCCGCGCCCTGGCCCTGTACCTCGGCGCGCCCGATGACCCCGGAGGCCCGGTTCGACGGGTCGCTGTAGATGCAGCTGCCGACCTGTGCCTGCTCCACATTCCTTTGGCCGAAGCCCTGGCTCAGCCGGACGCCACTCACGTGCGCGCGACGCTGCTGCATGGAAAGCTCACCCATTGGGCGGATTGACCAGGGCGCGCGAGCCCCCCGGCTCGCCGGATTGGCGCTTGCGCCGCGCGGGCGGTTAAATGATATAAGATTATACCTTTTGAGGACCATAAGCTGGAGCCCATGGACGCACCGTCCCCTGTCGCCGCGATGACGCTGGTC
>JANPKX010000630.1:0-10609 GCA_031426235.1 Alphaproteobacteria bacterium
ACCGCTTCGGGTGGTGACGGCAACGACGTGATCACCGGCGGTGAAGGCAACGACAACATCGCGGGCGGCATCGGCGCCAACAACATCGACGGCGGCGGCGGCAACGACAGCCTGGCCGGCGGCGATGACACGCTGTCCGACACGATCAACGGCGGTGACGGCAACGACACCATCGATGGCGGTACGCTGATCGACTTCCTGAGCGGCGGGAACGGGAACGACGTGTTCCAATTCACGGCGGGTGACTCCGGCTTCACGGCTGGCGCCATCGACCGGATCCTCGACTGGCAGGGCGGTGTCACCGGTGCGCCGGTCGATACGCTCGATTACGCGACGAGCGGCTCGTCGACGAACTACATCGAAGCCGGCACGGCGACGGACTACACGGCGGCCCTCGCCGCAGCGAACTCGTTCTTCACCGCCAACGCGGCGATCGAGTACTACGTGGTCCAGCTGAGCGACGGCGTGGTGGTCTTCTCCGACAACGCCACGGGCACCACGGTTGACTCCGTGGTCCTGGTGGGTCGCACCCTGTCGGACATCGACTTCACGAACATCGTCTAAGCTTCGGCTCAGACGACCTACGGATTGGGCCGCCCTTCGGGGCGGCCCTTTTCGTATGGGCGAACCCCTGCTGCGGACCGTCACCATGTCTCCCGCGAACACCGCCGAGCTCGACACCCTGGGCCGGGAGCTCCAGGCGCTCATCCAGAACCCGGACACCAGCGCCGAGACCTGGCTGGCCCTCGGACGCCGGTTCTATGCCGTCAACCGCCTGGCGGAGACCCTTGAGCTCGCCGGCCTGGCGACCGCGCGGCGCCCGGATGCCCCGGACCTCTGGAACCTGAAGGGCGTGGCCCTGCGGATGCAGAAGCGTCTCGACGAGGCCCTGGCCGCCCTGGACACTGCCCTTGCGATCGACCCGGACCTCGTCAGCGCCCTGGTGAACCGGGGAAATGTGCTGATGGACCTGGGCCGGATCGACGTCGCTGTCACCGCGCTGGAGCGCGCCGTCAGCCTGGAACCCGGAAACGCCGCCGCCCACAACCGGCTGGCCCGGGCGCTGCTGCAAGCCTCGCGCGCCGATGCGGCCATCGACAGTTTCCGCGCCTACGCGCGGCTCCAGCCCACGACACCCCAGGCCTGGGTGCAACTCGCGGCGGTCCTAAGTCAGCTCCGCCCCCCCGAGGAGGCCGAGGCGGCCCTCCTACAGGGGCTCGCGGTCAATCCGGACGCACCGCCGATTGTCCACCAACTGGTCCTGGGCTGGCGAAGCACAGGGCAGCACGCACGAGCCGCCAAATTCCTGGCCGACATTCTCCAGCGACGCCCCGACGACGCCTTGGTCAACTTCCACCTCGGCGACCTGCTGCGCGAGACCGCGCCCGCCCAGGCGCTACATCATCTTCGAAGGGCCATCGCCCTTTCACCGGACAACACCGACTTCACGTTCGGACTGATCCAGGCTCTCGAAGCGCAGAGTACGGGCCCGCTCGGGGGCGATGTGTTAGACGAAGGCCATGCCCTAGCCTGCCGCGCCCTGGCCCAAGCGACGCTTGCTGAGGTCACCCTGATCGGGGCGCGTATCGCCGTTCTGCACGCCACGTTCAGCCGCGTCGGCGCTTGGGCGCAACTCGATGAGCTGGACACATTGCGGACGAAGACTGCGCCCGGCGTCCTCGCAGGCGACCTCTTCCCGCAGATCGCACGCGCGCGCACGCCCGCTCAGCAGGCGGCGTTGATGCGCCAGCACCAGCTGTGGGGCCAGGGCGCCGCCGCCGCCGCCGCCCGCGCGCCGCTCCCGCCTAGACCCGCCCGCCCACCCGCCGGCCGGCTCCGCCTGGGGTTCCTCAGCTCAGACCTTCGGGCCCACCCCGTGGGCTACTTCGCCCTACCCTTGTTCCAGCACGTCGACGACGCCCGTTTCGAGCTCTTCGTCTACTCGCACCACGCCGGCGAGCCCGACGCGGTGCGCACGCTGATCGCTTCCCGCACCACGCGCTACAACGTCTGGCCCCGGATGACAGCGCGCGACACGGCGGCGCGGATCGCCGCCGACGACCTCGACATGCTCATCGAGCTTGGCGGACACACGACGCACAACCGTCCCGAGGTGCTGGCCTATCGGCCGGCGCCAATCCAGGCCAGTTACCTGGGCTATCCGCACTCCCTCGGCCTGGATGCCGTGGACCTCTTCATCTGCGATCCCCGCAACCAGCCCTCTGACCCCTCGCGGCTCGCCGAGACACCTCTGGTGATGCCGCAGAGCTGGATCGCGCTCAGCGACCATCACCGCGCGAGATACGGGCAGGTCGAGACCGTCCAGCCTGCGGACCGGCGCGGCGTCATCACCTTCGCCACCGCGAACAGTCCTCAGAAGTATACACCGGAAGCCATCGAGGCCTGGGCGTGCGTGCTCAAGGCCGTGCCGCAATCAAGGTTCAGATTTCTCCGACCCGAGGTCGCATCGTCGGTCCTGCGCCGAAACATGGTCGATGCCTTTTCGCGATCTGGCGTGCCGCCCGAGCGCATCGAGTGGTGCGATCAGGTCGGCGCCAGCTGCGACTATTATGCGGACGTCGATATCTCCCTCGACACGTTCCCCCTCACCGGCGGCACAACCACCGTAGATTCGCTGATGATGGGCGTGCCTGTGGTGACGCTTCGCGGGCAGGCCTTTCACGAGCGGCTCAGCGCCTCGATCCTGGCGAACGTCGCCCTAGGCGACCTCGTGGCCGACGATCTGGACGGCTATGTGAACGCCGCTGTCGCTCTCGCCCTCGACCGTGACCGCCTGCGCACCCTCAGGGCCGGGTTGCGGAACCGGGTGCTGGACGGTCCCCTCGGCCAGACCGAAGTCTTCGCCCGCGACTTCTACGACATGATCCACACGACGGTGACGGCGGCTAGAGCCTCACCTCGAACCGGCGACTGACGGCCGCTTTGCCGGCGCGAAGGACACGGTAGTCGGCGACATAGGTTCCGGGCGGCCAGCCGCCGGCGGGGGTCTTCTTGCCGATGTAGCGGAAGCCCTGCGCCTGCCAGCGGGCCAACGGCGGCGCCTCGGCGCGCGCCAGAACCTCGCCGGAGGGACCGCGCATCTCGAACACCACCACGTCACCCGCCTGAAGCGCGATGGCCCGACCGTAGGCCACGAGGTAGTTTCCGGTCCGCGTGGCCGGCGCGATCCCGCCCGACTCGATCTGCTCGCCGCTCACCGGCCCGCTGCTGAACCCCGCGTTCAGCACCGCCCCCGCGCGATAGGCCATCATCGCCTTGGCCGTTGCGGTCCACAGACCGGGCTGGGCCGCACAGGCGCCGGCGCGCACCGGGCTGGGCGCGAAGGGATCGACCACCTTGCCCCCGTGCCGGACGGTCAGGTGCAGGTGCGGGAACTCGGTATTGCCCGACAGGCCCACGCGGCCCAGGGGCGTGCCCGCGACCACCGCATCGCCCACCTTTACCCGCAGGCTGCCGCGGGCCATGTGGCACGACTGGGTCTCCCACCCGCCCCCGTGGTCGATCACCACGCCGTTTCCGCACTCCACGTCGGCGACGGACGGCGCGCCGGCCGCACGGATCGAAATGTCCGCGACCCCATCCCGCAGCCGCGCCACCCGGCCGGGCGCAGCCGCCAGCACATCCACGCCGCGCCGCTGGGCCGCCATGTCGAGCAAGCGGATATCGACCCCACTGTGCTTGTCGTAGGTCTGAGGCCCGCAACGGTAGTCGAGCACGCCGGGGCCAGGGTCCTGGTCCACATAGTGCTGAACCTCGCAGGTGCGCCCGGGCACGCAGGCCAGCGGAAAGCTGAGCGCCGGCGGGCTGTCCGGGCTTGCGCCACCCACGGCCGGCGCGGCCAGGAAGCCCAGGGCGATCAGGATAGGCGCGCGGATGTGCATCATGCGCCGATCCTGCGGGGCGATCACGGCCACCTTGCGGCGCCTCAGAACCGTACGCCGGTCAGGGCGGCCAGCCGCTCGGCGTCGGCGGCATAGGTCTCGCGCAGATAGGCGGCGTCCTCCGGGGTCAGCTCCGAGGGGTAGGCCATCTCACGCCCGACGTGGACTTCGCGCCCTGGCGGCGGTGGCGCTGCGGGCAGGCCCAGGAACGCCCTGACGGCCGCCAGGGCGGGTCCGGGATCAGCCCTCAGGCTCTCCGATGTGAGGACCAGCAGCTGGCGTTTGTCGAAGAGCCCCAGCAGGCGCTCGACCTGCTCACCGTAGAAACCCCGCTCCACATACGAGAATTCCCGGTGGAAGCCCCAGGGCTCGGACTGGAACAGCCGCTGACGCCCCTCGCGGATGCACCACGCGAAGGGCTCGGTCTCCGCGCCGCGCGCGTACTCCATTCGCCAGTGCGACCAGGCGCGCTGGACCGGATCGCGCAGCACCAGGATCAGCTTCATGGCGGGGTTGTAGGCGCGGATCCGCTCCAGGGCGCCCGGCCAATAGCTGTAGATCGGCGTCGCCTCGCCACACGGCCGCCCGGCTGGATCGGGGAAATGGGCATGGTAGTCGGCGGCGTCGCCGTGGCCCCAATCGCGGCTGTCGTCGTCGAAGACATGCAGTTCCTTGACCGACGGCAAGGCGATGTCCGAGTAATCGCCCAGATAGTCGAACAGGGCTGTCGTGCCGCCCTTCTGGACCCCTGCGATCAGGAAGGTGACGCGGGGCGCTTCAGGCATCGGCCAGGGCTTTCAGGCTGGCCCACGAGGGCGGCGGCCCTTGGCCGGGTGGCAGGGTCGGACGCGCGTAGGCCGGCCCCAGCCCGACCTCAAGAGCGCGGCAGATCGCGGTCAGCACCTGGACCGGCGCGTCGCGGACCAGATGATGTCCCACGCCCGGTACGAACCGCGCCTCAGCTCTGGGGCTGTCCCGTAGGGCCTCGCGGGACCGGGCGCCGACGAGCCCGGGCGTTCCGGCCGGCAGGTCATCGCCCACGTTCGGCGGCGGATCGCCGAGCAGGACGATCAAAGGCGGGCCCGGGCGGGCCACCAGCGGCCTGTAGTCCCGCTCCTCGGTCGTCTCGGGTCCAATGCCCATGACGGTCCAGAGGAAGTCCGCGTAACCTGGCGGGGCAAGTTCGCGCAGCATGGCCAGGGGCCACGCCTCGCTCATCACCAGCGGCGGCTCGATCCCCAGCACCGCGCGGACGCTCGGCGCCCTCAGGGCGAAGGCGACCAGAGCGCCGACCGAGAGCCCGGCGACCACCACGGGCCGTTCGCCAAAGGCCCTGGCAATCGCCGCGTCATAGGCCGCCGCGAACACTCCGACAGACGTCGAGACCAGAGGGGGACAGTGGTTGCCCGGAAGGTGCGCCCGCAGCACGTCCAGGGCGGGAAACCGCTCCCATAGGCGGTCCATCACGTCCTCGGACGCGAGGGTGCCGGTAATGAGCAGCAGGATCGGGCGCCCCCTGTCGACGCCGCGGAATTCGATGACGCCAAAGTCGGTACGCACCTGGATCACGCCTGGCTTGCCCATGTCAGCGCGCCGCCAGGGCCGTCGCACGGCCATCCGCCTGATCGCGCTTCATTCTCAACGCTTCAAGACCCCCGGCTTAACCGCTAATAGGCATCCCATAGCGTCGCCCTGACCGGCGCGCGACAGGGATGTTCCATGAAGACTGTGATCCTGGCGGGCGGGCTCGGGACCCGCATCTCCGAGGAGAGCCACCTGAGGCCCAAGCCCATGATCGAGGTCGGGGGCCGGCCGATCCTGTGGCACATCATGAAGCTGTATTCCCACTATGGTTTCAACGACTTCATCGTTTGCCTGGGCTACCGCGGCTACGTGATCAAGGAGTATTTCGCCAACTATGTGCTGCACAATGCCGACCTGACGGTGGACTTGGCCAAGGGCGCGATCGAATACCACGCGACCCATCATGAGCCCTGGCGTGTGACCCTGGTGGAGACCGGCGCGGAGACCATGACCGGCGGGCGGCTGAAGCGGGTCGCCTCGTACCTGAACCCCGGCGAACCGTTTTTCCTGACCTATGGCGACGGGGTCGCGGACCTCGATATCGGCGCCCTGGCCGCCTTCCACAAATCCCATGGCAAGGCCGCGACCCTGACGGCGGTGACGCCCCCTGGCCGATACGGCGCCCTGGAGATCGAGGACGGGCAGGTCCAGCGCTTCATCGAGAAGCCGCCGGGCGACAACGGCCTGATCAACGGCGGCTTCTTCGTCCTGAACCCCGAAGTCATCGGACGGGTCGCCGACGATGCGACGATCTGGGAGCGCGAACCGCTGGAGGGCCTGGCCGCCGACGGTCAGCTCATGAGCTTCCGCCACGACGGCTTCTGGGGCGCCATGGATACGCTGCGTGACAAGAACCAGCTTGAGGCGCTGTGGGCGTCCGGCGAGGCGCCGTGGCGGCGATGAACCGCGGCTTCTGGGCCGGAAAACGCGTCCTGCTGACCGGGCACACCGGCTTCAAGGGCGGCTGGGCGGCGATCTGGCTGACGAGACTGGGCGCGCAGGTCACGGGCCTGGCGCTGGCGCCCGATCAGACGCCCAGCCTGTTCGACCTGGCTGGTCTTTGCGCACGGATCGATTCGCGGATCGCCGACCTTCGCGACCTGAGCGCCGTGGAGGGCGCGCTTGCGGGCGAGACCTTCGACTTGGTGCTGCATATGGCGGCCCAGCCTATTGTCCGGACCTCGGTGGAGGATCCCATTGGCACCTTTGCCGCGAACGTCATGGGCACGGCCCATCTGCTGCAGGTGCTTCGGACGCAGCCTGCGTTGAAGGCGGTGCTCGCGATCACCTCGGACAAGGTCTACGCCAATACGGAGACCGGGCGCGGCTTCGTGGAGACGGACAACCTGGGCGGCAAGGATCCCTATTCCGCGTCCAAGGCGGCAACTGAGATTGTGGTCCAGAGTTTCGCCCTCAGCTATTTCAGGTACGTACCGGTTGGTACCGCGCGTGGAGGCAATGTGATCGGCGGGGGTGATTTCTCCCGGGATCGTCTTGTCGCCGACATCGTAAGGGCGGTCGGAGCCGGCGAGTCCGTCATCCTGCGCCACCCCGAGGCGACCCGACCCTGGCAGCATGTGCTTGACTGCCTGGCCGGCTATTTCACCCACATCGAGGCGCTGGCGCGCGATCCGGCAACACCCCGCGCCCTCAACTTCGGCCCCCGGCCCGGCGGCCCTCAGGTTAGCGTCGGCGATCTGGCCACCCTTGGCGTCGCGGCGTTGGGCGGCCAGCCCTGGCGGCATGAGCCGGATCCCAACTCGCTGGAGGCGGGGCAACTGGCCATCGACGCCAGCCTGGCGCGCCGGTCGATCGACTTCGAGAGCGTGCTGGACGCGCCGCAGGCCGTGGCGCTCACGATGGACTGGTACCGCCGCCAGGCTGCCGGGGAAGACGCGCTCGCCTTGTGCCTCGAGCAGATCGAGGGGTACGAGGGACGATCATGAGTCTCTGTCGCTTCTGCCGCTCGCCCCTGACCCGCACGTTCCTCGACCTGGGGATGCAGCCCCTGGCCAACAGCTACCTGACGCCCGAGCAACTGGCGGCGGGTCGCGAGCCGGTGTTTCCGCTGCACACCAAGGTCTGCGACGCCTGTTTCCTGGTGCAGGCCGACCATGAGGTGCCGGCCGAGGCGATCTTCGACGACGCCTACGCCTATTTCTCGTCGTTCTCGGCGGGTTGGGTGGAGCACGCGCGTCGCTACGCCCAGGCGATGACGCAGAGGTTCGCGCTGGGGCCGTCGTCCCTGGTGATCGAGGTCGCCAGCAACGATGGTTATCTGCTGAAACACTTCGCCGCCGACGGTGTGCCGGTGCTCGGGATCGAGCCGACCGCCAACACCGCGGAGGCCGCCCGCGCGATCGGCGTGCGAACGGATGTGGTATTCTTCAATGTTGAAACAGGTCAGGCCCTCTCCGCGCGAGGCGACCGCGCGGACCTGATGGCAGCCAACAATGTGCTGGCTCACGTGCCAGACCTCAACGCCTTCATGGGCGGTTTCCAGCATGTGCTGAAGCCGGAGGGCGTGCTGACCTTCGAGTTCCCGCACCTATTGAATTTGATTGAGAAAGTCCAGTTCGACACGATTTACCACGAGCACTATTCCTACCTCTCGCTGGTGGCGGTCGAGCAGGTGCTGAACGCCCACGGGCTGAGACCGTTCGACGTTGAATTGCTGCCGACACATGGCGGATCTCTGCGCCTGTTCTGCTGTCATGAGGCGGCATTGCACGCCGAGACCGAAACCCTGCGGACGCTGCGCGCGACCGAGGAGGCGGCGGGACTGCGCACCCCCGAAACCTACGACGGGTTCACCTCGCGCGTGGAGGCCGTCCGGGAGGGGTTCCTCACCTACCTGCGCGCGGCGCGGAACGAGGGGCGTGCGATCGCGGCCTACGGCGCCGCAGCCAAGGGCAACACCTTCCTCAACTACTGCGGGGCCACCGCCGCCGACATCGTCGAGGCCTATGACGCCAACCCCGCGAAACAGGGCCGCTACCTTCCCGGCAGCCATATCCCCGTCCGCGCGCCGGATGCGGTGCGGACGTCGCGACCCGACGACGTGCTGATCCTGCCCTGGAACCTGAAGGACGAGATCACCCGCCAACTGGCCTTCATCGCCGACTGGGGCGGACGCTTCGTCGTGGCGACGCCTCAGGTCCAGGTGCTGGACTGATGCGCTTTTCGGCCACCGACATCGCCGGCGTGGTGATCGTGGAGGCCGAGGTCCACGCCGACGCGCGCGGCGGCTTCGCGCGCCTGCACTGCCCCGAAGAATTCGCCGCGGCTGGCATTCCGTTCGAACCGGCACAGACCAGCCTCTCGACCAATCCCCGCGCGGGCACCCTGCGCGGCCTTCACTTCCAGCCCGCCCCGCATGCGGAGACCAAGCTTGTGCGGGCCGTGCGCGGGCGGGCGTTTGACGTGGCGTTGGACTTGCGTCCGGACAGCCCAACTCACCGGCGCTGGGTGGCGACCGAGCTGTCGGCGGCGAACTCGCGGGGTCTGTTCATCCCCGAGGGGGTGGCGCATGGGTTCATGACCCTCGAGCCGGACACCGACATCCTCTACCAGATCGCGCCGGCCCATGTGGCCGGCCACGCCGCGGGGGTGCGCTGGGACGACCCGGCCTTCGCCATTGCCTGGCCCATGCGCCCCGCGTTGCTGTCGCCCGCGGATGCGGCGTACCCTGACTACGATGCTTAAGGTCGATCCCACCGCCCGGATATCTCCACTCGCCGACATCGAAGAGTCCGTGCGCGGCACCCTGATCGAGATCGGGCCCCGGGTGATGATCGACAGCTTCGTGAAGATCAAGCCGACCGGAGGCGTCGGCGACGTGGTCATCGGCGCGGACTGCGCCATCAACTCCGGTACGGTCATCTACACCGGCAACGGCGTGACCATCGGCCAGGGGGTTGCGATCGCGGCCAATTGCACCCTGGCGCCGACCAACCATGCCATCGCCGACCGCGACCGCATGATCAAGGACCAGGGCTTTCAGCCCTCCCGGGGCGGCATTGTGATTGAGGACGACTGCTGGCTGGGCTCCGGCGTCGTCGTGCTCGACGGGGCGGTTTTGCGGCGCGGCTGCGTCATCGCGGCGGGATCGGTGGTGCGGGGCGAGGTTGAGGCCTACGCTGTCTACGCCGGCACGCCGGCCAGGAAGATCGGGGAGCGGGGCGGATGACGGCGACGGTGCTGGGCGGACGCGGTTTCGTCGGACGACGGCTGGTGCAGCGGCTGGCCGAGGCCGGCGCCGAGCCCTGGGTGCCGGCGCGAGGGGATCCCGCCGTGTTTACCCGCAACCTGGGCGTCGTCTACTATTGCGCGGGCCTGACCGCCGATTATGACCGCCGGCCGTTCGACGCCGTGGATGCGCACGCCTCGCTGCTGAGCGAGCTGATCCGTGCCGGCCACTTCGACAAACTGGTCTACTGCTCGTCCACCCGGCTCTATGATGGCCTGCCGCAGGCCGAGGTGGACGAGGCGACCAAGCTGGTGTTCGACCCCGCTGACCCGAGGCGGGTCTACGACCTCTCCAAGGCGTTGGGTGAAAACCTGACCCTGGCCCGGTCTGGCGGGCGCGGCGCGGTGGCTCGGATTTCCAACGCCTACGACGGCGCCGACGGATCACCGGGCTTCCTGTCGGAATGGCTGATCAAGGCGCGGGCCGCCCGCGACATCGTACTGGAATCCAGTCCCCACGTGCGGCGCGACTACATCCATGTGGACGACGTGGTCGAGGCCCTGATCGGCATCGTCGGCGGATCGGGGATTTACAACGTCGCGGCCGGCCGCCTGACCTCCAACGCCGAGATCGCGGAGGCTTTCAGCGCCGAAGGCTGGAGCGTGCGCTTCACCGGCCAAGCCCAGCCTGCACCGCCGCCAAACGCGTCGGCCCAGCGGCTGTCCACCCTGGGCGTTCGCGCCCGGCCCGTGGGCGAGGTGGTGCGCGAGTACCTGCGGAGCCTGACGGCGTGAAGCTGGTCGACCACACGCGAGAGAGCCTGCTGGACTACATCACCGCCCAGTGCGCCGTCATTGTCCCCGATGGTCGCGAGTCCGCGTTTCGCGCGGTGGCGGATGTGCATTTCGACAAGGCGCTGGAACGCCTTCACGTC
>JANPKX010000631.1:0-4669 GCA_031426235.1 Alphaproteobacteria bacterium
TCGCCATCTTGGGCTCCGCGCATGAAAAGGCCGCCCGGAGGCGGCCTAGGATCGATGGGTTGTCGTTTTCGGCTCGCAGGTCGCGAAGTCCGGGCGGCCCTTACGACCGCCCGGAGAGTCACAGCCGCGCTACTTGTTCGCCAACCGGCACGCCAGCTGCGGCCGGATGGTCTTGAAGCCGTACAGAACGTCCAGTCGGCACGGGAACTTGTCGTTGTTGATGTCGTACTGGCGCACGATCCGCATCGACACCCCGTCAAAAACCTCGCGACTCGCGAAATCCACGCCCCGCGGGATCATCATGTCGGCGGTGGCGAACGCGAACGCCCCCTTCTGATAGGCCATGGAGATGCCGTTCGCGATGCTGGCCGTCCCCGCGAAGGTGATCGCCGCGCCCGCGCCGGGCGAGGCCGAGACGTTCTGCGCCGCCCCGCTGGTCACGATCGCCGGGCTGATGGCCAGGGTCCCCGGCCCGCCCGCATAGTCCGCGGTGACCACGAACTGCTGCGGCTGGTTGGTCAGGGCGGCCTTGGTCTCGGGGTGCACGCGGTTGACGCCGGCGATGGTGAAGACGTCGCCCGCCTTCACCGCCCCGGTCCCGGTATTCACCGCCAGGACCGCGCCGGTCTGCCCCGCGCCATTGACCAGATAGCCGGCCCCCGCGCCGCGCAGGTGCGACGGCCACAGGGTGTTCTCCATGAAATCGAACCCGGCGGTCCGGCCCATGAAGCCCTCACGGTTCTGCTTGCTGATCGTGGCCTTGTCGTTGAACAGGCCCTTCAGCGCATCCACCAGGTCGACGTTGTCCTGGGTGTTCAGGTTGCAGGTCCGCCCGTCCAGCGGCGCCAGGTTGTCCACCAGCATCTTGCGGCCCTGCAGCACGCCGGCGAACGTCGCCGCCACGCCGTGGTTGTTCACCTGGTTGTAGACATCGCGGTACATCGTCATCGCATCCGCCTCGATATTGGCGGCCAGCACGCTCATGGCGGGCTCCAGGATGCGCTCGGAGAAATCGTCCAGCGCCATGGTCAGGTCGCTGGCGGTGAAGTTCAGGTCGACGCCCTTCTGCGTCTGCACCTTCAGGTCCACCGAGCTTTCCACGGTGTCCTGCGCAGCCAGGGTCGCCCCGGTGCGCACCACATACTGGTTGGGCAGGCGCACCTTCAGGGTGTCGCCGATCTTGGCGCCCGTTTGGGCGAACCGCTCGTCATAGTCGCGCGTGATCGTGCCCACGAAGTTCAGCTTCTGGTGCAGCACGCGCAGCGCCTCCCGCGTCACCGCGGTGGCGGTCAGGATGGTATTCGGCATGGAATGTCCTTGTGAAATTGGGTGGGTCGAGGCCGCGCGAAGGCGTCCGAGGCGCGAGGCTCCGCGCGTGCTCGGTCGCGGCCGGTCAGGCGGCGGCGGGGTTGAGGGAACGCGGCCTGGCCGTGTGCTCCGGCGCTAATCGCGCGGGAGACGGTCGAGCGAGCAAAAGACTCGATTGAACGGAACGGCCCTCAGCGCGCCCTTGCCGTCTGTTCGTTGCGTCGGCGCATCCATTCCTTGGTCGCCAGCTCGTCGCGCACGCCGCCGCCGGCTGCGCCGCCGCCGCTCACCGAGACCGCGGGCCGCACGGCCTGGACCTTCTCCCGCGCCTGCGCCGCCCCCGCCTCGTCGGCCTTCCAGGCCTTGTGCAGCAGCTTCCAAAGCCGGGGATCCGCCGCCTCGCGCAGCTCGTCCAGCGTCACGCCGAACGCCTGGGCGTAGTCCACCAGCTTGCCGGCGATCTCCGGCGACCAGCCCTCGATCTCCTCGCTCAGCTTGCGACCCGTCTCCGCCATCACCTCGGCCGCCTTGCGGGCCGCCTGCAAGGCCGAGCGCTCCTCGTGGTGGGCGACGGCGTAGGCCAGCTGCTCGCGCGCCTGCGCCATCTGCTGATAGCCCTCCCAACTCGCCTCCGCGGCTTGGGGGTCCGCGGCGCCGAACGCGTCCCAGTCGACGCCTTCGAAGCCCTCCAGCTGATGATCCAGAGCCGCCAGCCGAATGCGGTCCCGGCTCGCGCCCTCATAGGCGCCCGCCCGCTCGGCCAGCGCCGCGCGCTCCGCCTCCACCGCCCGCCGGTGTTCGGCCAGCTCCTGGGTCTTGCGGGTATAGTCCGCCTGGCGCAGCACAGCGCCCTTGAGCGCAGCCGGCAGGGTATGGACCTGCCCGTCCAGCTCCAGATCGAACGTGTCCTGCCCGGGCTCCGCGTTGCCGGGCCCCAGATCCTCGTCGCGCGCGAAGTCGTCCGCGCCCGCCATGATGGCGTCGTCGTCTTGCATGGATTGTCCCTTTTTCGGAGTGCCCGTTCGGGCGGTCAGGCTGCGCCCGTCACCCGCATCCGGTTGGTCTCGGCCTCGAACGCCTCGATCTCCAGCTTGCGGGCGGCGTGGGCGCGGTCGGTCTTGAGCCCCGCGATCTCCACCTTGGCCGCCGCCAGCGCCTGCGCCATCTGGCCCAGCTGCGCCTTGGTCGCCTCGGCGTCAGGCAAGGCGACCTTCGCCGCCGGCGGGACCAGGGCGGCCAGCCGCCCCGCGATCTCGTCCGCGCCTGGCCAGTCCAGGTTGCGGGCCAGCAGGTCCCCCACCACCGGCGCCGCCGCCGGATACGCGCGGATCAGCTCGATCATCTGCGTCGCCGCCTCCTCGCGCCGGCTGGTGAAGCTGGGCCCTGACCTCACCGTCAGGTCGTACTTGCCCGCGGCCAGGTCGTAGATCGCCTCCACCTTGCGCAGCGCGCCGGCCGGGTCCGCCTTGCCGCCCGGGGTGACGCCGACGCTGCGCGCCGCCCCGTCCGGCCCCAGCACCCGCACCACCCGCGCGGTGCCGTACACCTTGGGGATCAGGTCGATCAGGATCCGTCCCGCATGTCGGATCGCCCGGCTCAGGTTGTCGATATAGTGGAAGGTCGAGACATCCCCCTCCCGCTGACGCGCCATGATCGCCCGGCCCGAGGTCTCGTTCGACCGCGCGCCCAGGCTGGCGTCGTGCAGGCCCATGATCGCCTTCATGTCGTCGCTGGCGTTCATCGCCTCCTGCAGCGCCCCCGCGGGCACGCCCGCGAAGGCCTGCCGCATGGGCGGCTCAGGGCCGTCGTACTCGATGTAGGCGTGGCTCTTCACATTGGCGCTGGCCCACTTAGGCGCATCCGTTTCGAACGCCCCCACCCGACCGATGAACGGCGTCTTGGGAGCCAGGGCCACCAACTCCGTCGAGGTCGTGCGCCAGTAGTTGAACATGCGCTGCGGATCCTTGGCGTCGCGCACCAGCCCGCGCAGCCGCCGCCGGCCCTCGATCATCAGTTCCTCGCCATAGACGGGCACGATGGGAATGAAGCGCCCCGCCCAGTCCACGGTCTCCAGCACGCCGGAGCCGCTCAGCACCCGCTGCGTCACCTTGTGGCTCGCCGCCTCCCGCGGCCGGCCCACGACGCTCACGCCCAGGGCGTCGAACATCGGCTTCTGGGCGCGATAGAGCGCCTCCTCCACGACCTGCCCGTCCGACAGGGCTAGGATGGTGCGCATCACCCGTTCGCGCCGCCAGTACTCGGCCACCGCGACACGGCCGCCGTCCCGACCGCGCCCGGCGCCCACCGCCCCGTCGCCGGACCAGCTCGCCGGCTCGGCGCCCTTCCAGCGGCGCGCGAACTCGGCGGCCGGCACGCTGTCCACCACGAAGGCCACATTCCAGTCCGCGCTGTCGGCCGCCACGCTCTCCGGGTCGCCATAGACCGCGAACGGGTTGGCGACCCGCTCGACCGCGATGTCCTGATCGAACCCATCGTCGGCGGCATACCGGGTGTTGATGCGGAAATAGCCGACCCCGCAGGTCACCGCGAAATCCAGCGCGGTATCATAGGCGACCTCGGCGTCGCTCGACTGCTCGATGTGCCGGATCAGCCCGTTGAAGACCTCGGCCGTGGCGGGGTCCGCGCCCCCATCCACGGGATGCACCGCGATCGCCGGCTTGTTCTGCCGCGCATCGTTGACCACCTGGCGGATGAAGGCCGGCAGGCGGTTGATGGTCAGGCAAGGCCGGCCCTCCTGCTCGCGGTCGCGCAGCACGCTCGACGGCCACTGCTCGCCCAGCCGCGCGAACCGCAGGTCGTCCAGCGCCTCGCGTCGGTTTTCCGCCTCGGCGTCCGCCGCCAGCGCGAACGCGGCCTTGGCCTCGCTCATGATCTCGTCGTCCGACACGGCAATCTCCCATGACAAGGCGCCCGCCGGTCGTCCCGGCGGGTTAAGGACAGCCCGTGGAGGGCTGCTCGGATCAGGACTATGAAGAGGGCGCTGCCAATGGGCGCCGGACCGGCCTCAGGCCATAAACCGCAACGCCGCCGCAGGCGCAGGCGCATCTCTCAGCGCTGACAAAACCCTACCGAATACGCGGCGCAAAGTCAATACAAAACGTGAACATTAACGTCCGCCCTGTCAGTCCTCTTCCGCCTCGGCGTCCAGTTCCGCCACCAGGCGCTTCAGCCGCGCCAGGTCCTCCGGCGCCACGGCCCGCTCGCGGGTCAGGTGCGCCACCAGTCCCGCGAGCCGCCCGTCGAACAGCCGGTCCAGGAACCCCTGCCCCTCCGCGGTCAGCCACGCCTCGCGGGCCAGCAGCGGCGCATAGACCGTCCGCCCGCGCCGGCGCTCCGAGAC
>JANPKX010000632.1:0-5344 GCA_031426235.1 Alphaproteobacteria bacterium
CGCACGCCCAGCTCCCGCTGGCCCTGGGTCGGCTGGATAAAGGTGCGACCGACGTAGTGATTGCGGATGATGCCCATCTCGAAGGGCACATTGGCTTCCTGAGCGAATCCCAGGGCGGCCACCACGCCGCTGTCGGGCACCGGCACCACCACGTCGAAGTCGCCGCCGCACTCCCGAGCCAGGCGCTGGCCCATGCGCTTGCGCACGTCATAGACCGAGCGACCGTTCACGACGGAATCTGGGCGGGCGAAATAGACGTATTCGAAGATGCAGGGCCGCGCCTGCTGGGCCGGGAAGGGGCGGAAGCTGCGGATGCCCTTGTCGTCGGCGACCACCAACTCGCCATGCTCGACGTCACGCACGAACTTGGCGCCGATCATGTCGAGGGCGCAGGTCTCGGAGGCGAAGACGGCCTTGCCGTTGAGGTCGCCCAGCACCAGGGGACGGATACCCAACGGATCGCGTACGCCGACCAGTTTTTTGTTGGTGAGCGCCACGAGCGCATAGCCGCCCTCGATCTGTTGCAGCGCCTCGGTGAACCGGTCGAGGAACTTGGGCCGGCGCGAGCGGGCGATCAGGTGCAGGATCACCTCGCTATCCGAGGTGGACTGGAAGATCGAGCCCTCGGAGACGAGCTGGTCGCGCAGGGTGTGGAAGTTGGTCAGGTTGCCGTTGTGCGCCAGGGCGATGCCGCCGGCCTCGAGATCGGCGAACATCGGCTGGACGTTGCGCAGAAAGCTGCCGCCGGCCGTGGAATAGCGGGTGTGGCCGATGGCCGAGCGGCCGGGCAGCCGCTTGCCCAGATCACCCCCGCCGAAGGCGTCGCCGACGTAGCCCATGTGACGTTCGGTGTGGAACCGCTGGCCGTCGAACGAGGCCATGCCGCAGGCCTCCTGGCCCCGGTGCTGCAGGGCGTGCAGGCCCAGGGCGGTGATCCCGGAGGCCTCGGGGCTGTCGAACACGCCGAAGACGCCGCACTCCAGGCGCAGGCTGTCGTCGTCGGGGTCACGGGGCGGCGGGGACCAATGCTCAGGCGGCAGGGTCATCGGGGGCGCTCCGGGACGTCGGTGGCGGGGTGTTGGCGGGCCTCGTAGCCCTCTGTCGTCGTTCTGTCACCTGAACCCTCGCGCACGGCGCGATCAAATGTGGGGCCAAGCCGGCCAGCGAGCCCCAGGCCATCCGGCGCGAGGGCCTGCAGCAGCCGCCCCATGTTGCCGGCTAGGGGCCAGGTACGGGCCTCGGTGATCCATTTCGGGCGCAGATCCTGGGGCGTGGCGGCGTTGAACATCAGGTAGAGGACGCCCAGCACCATCAGGCCGCGGCCCAGGCCTATGAGCAGGCCCAGGGAGCGATCCAGGAACCCGATCATGCGGCTCTTCTGGACCTGGCGCGCCACGCCCTCTCCAATCAGGCGCAAGGCGATGAAGGCCACGACGAAGACGCCGACGAGCGCCGCGGGCGTGCCCAGCCAATCCGGCTGCAGCGCGCGACGGGCGATCGGACCGAAGGTCGGCAGGCCCAGGACCGCCACGGCGGCGGCGACCAGCAGGGCGGTGAGGGCGAACACCTCCCGCACCGCGCCGCGGCTGAAGCCCACCGCGGCGGAGATCAGCAGCAGTGCCGCCACGATCAGGTCGAGCAGGGAGAGGGCCTCTAATCCCATGCGCCCTCGCTGATCCGCTGCACGGCGTCGGCCAGGCGGCTGACGCCGGTGATGTGGGCGCCGGAGCCGGCGTCAGCGGGCGCCAGGGCGCGGCTGAAGCCCAGCTTGGCGGCCTCCTTGAGGCGCCCGTCCATGCGGCTGACGGGACGGACCTCGCCGGAGAGGCTGATCTCGCCAAAGACAACGCAGTCCTGCGGCAGGGCCTGGTCGAAGGCCGAGGAGGCCAGGGCAGCGGCGGCGGCAAGATCGGCGGCCGGCTCTGTGATGCGAAGGCCGCCGGCCACGTTCAGATAGACGTCGCGGTCGCCGAAGCTCAGGCCGCAGCGCGCCTCCAGCACCGCCAGGATCATGGCCAGGCGCCCGGAATCCCAGCCGACGACCGCCCGGCGGGGGGTGCCGTAGGCGGAGGGCGCGACGAGGGCCTGGATCTCCACCAGCACCGGCCGCGAGCCCTCAATGCCGGCGAACACGGCCGCGCCGGCCGCCCGCTGGCCCGAGGTGTTGAGGAAGAGGGCCGAGGGGTTCTTCACTTCGGCAAGGCCCGCGTCGCCCATCTCGAAGACGCCGATTTCGTCGGTCGCGCCGAACCGGTTCTTGGCGCCACGCAGGATTCGGAACGGATAGCCGCGCTCGCCCTCGAAGGCGAAGACGGCGTCGACCATGTGCTCGACCACGCGCGGGCCCGCGATGGCGCCGTCCTTGGTGACGTGGCCGACCAGGACCACGGCTAGGCCGTTTCGCTTGGCCAGGCGGACCAGCTCGCCGGCGGCGGCGCGCACCTGGGTGACCGAGCCGGGCCCCGCCTCATGGGCGTCGCTCCACATGGTCTGGATGGAATCGATCACCACGAAATCGAACGGCTCGGCCTTCAGCCCGTCGACGATGGCGCGCAGCGAGGTTTCCGCCGCCAGCTTCACCGGGGCGTCGGCCAGGCCCATCCGCTGGGCGCGGCTGCGGACCTGCTCGATGGCCTCCTCGCCCGAGATGTAGGCGCTGCGGGCGCCGCGGCGCGCGGCCTGGGCCGCCACCTGGAGCAGCAGGGTGGACTTGCCCACCCCCGGGTCGCCGCCGACCAGGATTGCCGAGCCCGGCACCACACCGCCGCCGCAGACCCGGTCCCATTCGTCGACGCCGGTGGCGATGCGGGGCGGGGCGGGCGTGGTCTCGTCCAGCCCCTCGAAGGCCAGGGCGGACTTGCGCGTCGGCTTGGTGGCCTTCATCGCGCCAGGCGCGCGGCTGGTCAGCTCTTCGACCAGGCTGTTCCAGGCGCCGCACGCCGGGCACTGGCCGGCCCACTTGGTCTGAACGGCCCCGCAGGACTGGCAGGCATAGACGGCGCCGTCGCGGGCCATTTGGCGTTCCTGATTCGGATCAGCCCCAAGTCTAGCGCATGCCCCGCCGGGGGTCTGTGCGCTCGCGGGCCGTTTGGGGTAGGGTTCAGCGGACAGGTTGGGTCGCCAGACGCCGACAGCAAGGACGGGAGTAACTCATGAGCGTGGTGGAACCCGGATCCGGCGGCGGCAAGCTGGTCGCGCGGGCGGCGAACCTGATCGTGCGGCCCAAGTCCACGTGGGATGCGATCGAGGCCGAGCGCCCGACGATCCGCGGCCTCTATCTGGGCTATGTGATCCCGCTGGCGGCGATCGGCCCCGTGGCGGGGTTCATCGGCCTGGCGATCTTCGGCGCGGGCGCGGGCCTGCCGGGCCTGGGGATCACGATCCGGTTCTCGCCGCTGTGGCTGGCGGGGCAGGCGCTGGTCAGCTTCGCGCTCAGCCTGGTCATGGTCTATGTGCTGGCCCTGGTCATCGACGGCCTGGCCCATAGTTTCGGCGCGACCAAGGATCGGCTCCAGGCCTTCAAGGTGGCGGCCTATGCGCCGACCGCCGCGTGGCTGGCGGGCGTGTTCGCGATCCTGCCGCAGCTCGGCTTTGTCGGCATTGCGGGCGGAATCTACAGCCTGGTGCTGCTCTACTGGGGCCTGCCCCGGCTGATGAAGGCGCCGGAAGGGCGCAGGGCGCCGTATTTCGCCGTGGTGCTGACCGCGGCGGTGGTGCTGAACCTGCTGGTGGTCGCCCTGGCCTCCGGGGTCATGACCCTGGGCGGCTCGGCCGCACGGCTGTCGGCGCCGGCCACGGTGAACGTGCCGGGAGCGGGGTCCGTGGAATTGGGCGACCTGGAGCGCGCGGCCAAGGCGGCCGAGGCGGCGGCGCGCCAGATCGAGAGCGGGGACGGGCCGGCGCCCACCGATCCGGAGATCCTGAAATCCTACCTGCCCGCCAACGTCGGTGGGTTCTCTTTGGAAGGCTCGAAGGCCTCCACCGGGGGCATGGGCGGTCTGCAGGGCTCAGGCGCCGAGGGGGCCTATGCGCGGGGCGAGACGCGAATGAGCCTGCAGGTGATCGATCTGGGCGCGGCCGGGGCCCTGGCCGGCATGGCGGGCGCCTTCAACATCAAGTCCTCCGAGGAGACCGCCACGGGCTACGAGAAGATCGGCAAGGTCGGCGGCCGGCTGACCCAGGAAAAGTACGACCGCACAGCGCGCCGAGGCGAGTACGGCGTCCTGATCGGCGGGCGCTTCATGGTGCACGCGGAGGGGACGGGCGTAAGCATGGACGAGCTGAAGGCCGCGGTGGGTGCGGTGGATGCAGGACGGCTGGAGGGGCTGGCGAAAGGGGGCTGATCGCTCAACCCACGTAGACCCGCTCCGCCCGGACGCTCATCCGCACCAGCACCTCGTGGGCGACCGTGCCGGCGGCGGCGGCGAGGTCGTCGAGCAGGGCGTGGGGGCCAAGGAGCTCGACGGGGTCGCCGATGCGGGCGCGGGCGCCGTCCAGGTCGATCACCGTCAGGTCCATGTTGATCGCCAGCAGGGCGCGAGGCGCGCCGTCGGCCCAGGCCCAGCCGCGGCCCATGGCGGCGCGGATCAGGCCGTCGGCATAGCCAGCCGCGACCACGGCGAGGCGCATGGGGCGCTCGGCGGTGAAGTTTGCGCCATAGCCCACCCGGTCGCCGCGCTCCACGTGGCGGATGTCAAGGATCGGGGCGGTCAGGGTGGCGACGGCCTTGAGGCGCGGATCGGGTTTCTCTTCCGGCCCGCCGCCGTAGAGGCTGATGCCGCCGCGCACCATGTCATAGCGGTATTCCGCGCCCAGGAAGGCGCCGGCCGAGGCGGCGAAGCTGGCGGGTGCGCCGGGAAAGAGGGCCTGGACCTGGCGGAATTGCTCCAGCTGTTGAAGATTGCGCGGCTCTTGGGGATCGGTCGCGGAGCCCAGGTGGCTGACCAGGAGGCTGATCGGCATGCCGCCCTGCGCGCCGGCGAGCGTCCGGGCCTGGCCCAGGGTCAGGCCCTGGCGGTTCATGCCGGTGTCGACCTGAAGGGCGGGTTCCAGGCCCGGCGCGGGTGTCGACAGCCGCTGGGCGGCCTGGACCTGGGGCAGGGTGGAGAGGACCGGGATGAGCCGAGCGGCGGCGATGCGCGCGACCGTTCCGGGCAGCAGGCCATCAAGGACGTAGATCGTCGCCGGGCGGTGGGCCAGTTCGGCGCGCAGGGCCTCGCCCTCGCTGAGCCGGGCGACGAAGAAGCTGCGGGTCCCTTCGGCGTGGAGGCGGCGGGCGATGGGGCCCGCGCCCAGGCCATAGCCGTCGGCCTTCACCACCGCGGCCACGTCCGCGCCCGGCGCC
>JANPKX010000633.1:0-3115 GCA_031426235.1 Alphaproteobacteria bacterium
GCCGTCACGAACCTGGCGGTCGCTATCTATCTGCCGACCCAATGGCCCGCCTTCATCGCCATCTTTCCGATGGTCTCGAAGCTGGCCCTGTTCGCGTTGCAGTACGTGACCATGCGCGCCATCTTGAAGCCTAAGGTGATCGCCGAAATGGCCGCCAGCTAGAATCCCTCGACGCCCCGCTGCAGCGACAGGACGCCGGTGCGCGAGACCTCGACCAAGCCCAGGCCGCGCATCAGGTCGACGTATTTGTCGATCTTGCTCGAGGCGCCGGTCAGCTCGAACACGAAGCTCTCGTGGGTGGTGTCGACCACCTTGGCCCGAAAGATGTCGGAGACCCGCAGCGCCTCGACCCGGTCGACCCCCGTCCCCTTGACCTTGACCAGGGCCAGTTCGCGCTCGATGCCGTTGGGGTCCTTGGTCACGTCCTGGACGTGGCGCGTGGAGACCATCTTCTGAAGCTGGGCTTCGATCTGGGCCAGCACCTGGAGCGTGCCGCGGGTGACGATGGTGATCCGGCTGGTGTGCGTGCTGTCGTCGGTCTCCGCCACCGTCAGGCTGTCGATATTGTAGCCCCGCGCCGCGAACAGCCCGACCACCCGGTGCAGCACGCCCGGCTCGTTATCCACCAACACGGCGAAGGTGGCGCGGCTCTCCTCCTGCTCGGCGTGGGCAAGGTCATAGACGGAGGCGGGCTGGGCGGGATCGGACATGGGCCTGGGGTTCCTGAGCGGTCGCGGTTCAGGTGTCACAGGCCGTGGGTCACGGCAAGTCGACTTGCTCCCACAGCGCCGGTTGGCGCTCGCGCAGCCGCTCATCGTACTCAGCGTCCCAGGGCAGGTGGCCGTCTTCGTCGCTGAGCACGAGCTGGAAGACTTCGACGCCATCCATTTCACCGCTGACGAGCGCGTGCCGCATCAACGCGAGTGTGAACCACCTATCGTCGCTTTCGATCTGGCTCTGGTGCACCTTCCGCCAAACGCAGAGGTGATCCGCTGTGTCCCACGTCGCGCCGTCGACAAGCTGGAGCCGGCCGTCCTTCAGTTCCCGGAATATCTGCCAGAGGATCCCGTTGGCGGCGGCCTGCGGCAGATCAAAGACAACGACCTCCGGCCGGCCTAGCGCCTCCGTGAACCCGATGCTGTAGACCCACGTCGGCGCGGTGCTGTAATCGCCAACGTAAATTCCGGTCCAGCCGTGCCTGTCGATGCGGCGGTCGGTGTCACTGCGCGTCACCCAGCGATAGAGTTTCCCAAACACTCAGCCGCCGGCCTTCCGTGCCAGGTCCAGCGGCTCGTAGAGCAGTGGCTGCAGCTTTCGGAGGCGGCGGTCGTACCCCGGATCCCAGGGGTAGCGGCCGGCGGCGTCGGGCGCGAACATCTGGTAGGCCTCGACGGTCAAGCGTTCGCCTGCCAGCGCCTCGGCGTGGGCCTTGGCCAGCAACAACCACTGGAACCCCATCACCTGGCTCTCGTGCACCCGGCGCCAACAGGTCGGAAAGCCCAGGCCATCCCAGGCCAGCCCATCGGCCACGCGAAGCCGGCCGTCGACGATGTGGGTGCGCGCCGTCTCCAGCATCCGGGCGACGCCAC
Source organism: Alphaproteobacteria bacterium (assembly GCA_031426235.1). GTDB lineage: Bacteria > Pseudomonadota > Alphaproteobacteria > Caulobacterales > Caulobacteraceae > Phenylobacterium. The sequence continues at coordinate 1,590 of JANPKX010000633.1, forward strand.
GCGCCGGGCCAAAGGTGATCAGCTCGGGGGAGCCCAGGCTGTCCGGCAGGCCGATGGTATAGGCCCATTCCTGCGGTCCGCCCTCGATCGGCACAACGTGCCAGCCGCGCTCGGCGACGAGTCGCAGGGCTTGCCGCGCCAGTGGCGACGTCCAAGTCGCTGAAACCGCGGGCAGCCAGAGCGCCGGCTGTCGAGCGCGGAGCGCCTCGTCGTATCCAGGTTCCCACGGGAGCCGCAGTTCGCCGTCGGGGAGCACGAGCTGGAACATCTCCGACACCCTTCCGACGACGCCGCGCCGGGCCGCGAGCGCCTGCGCCGCCGCGAACCATTGATCGGGGCTGGCCAGTTGGCTGGGGTGCACCCGACGCCAGACGGCGCGCCCGCCGAGATCCTCCAGCCAGGGGCGGCCGTCTTCGAGCACGAGTTGGCCGCTGCAGATTTCTTCGCGGGCCTTCTCGAAGACCGTCGCCACGTCGTCCCGCCCGCCGTCGAACATAACGATTTCGCCGCCCTGCCCACCTACGGGCGGGCCGATGGAGTAGGCCCAGGTGGGAGATTGCTCATCGCCGTCGACGTAGATCACCGTCCAGCCGTAGAGGGCTACGCGCCGCTCGATGTCGCGCAGATGCCACCCGCGGCGCAAGGCGTCGAACATGTCCCCTCCCGATCCATGAACATTGCGCGAACATAGAAGTTGCGTCAAGCTGACAGAACGCTGTCATCAGGGGCGCTTATAAGCACGCCCAACCTTCAAGGAGTGCTGTAATGCCCACCACCCAAGAGATCGCTAATGACCTCGTCGCCATGTGCCGCGAAGAGCAGTTCATGGAGTCCGGCGAGAAATACTGGGCCGATGATGTGGTCAGCCTGGAGCCCGGCGAGGGTGAAATGACCCGGGTCGAGAGCATCGCGGGCGTGCGCGGTAAGGGCGAGTGGTGGGAGGCGAACCACGAGGTGCACGACGTTGCGGTCGAGGGCCCCTACCTGAACGGCGAGCAATTCACCGTCCGGTTCAAGATGGACGTCACCCCCAAGGGCGGCGCGCGCATGGTGCTGGACGAGATCGCCCTCTACAGCACGCGAGATGGCAAGATCGTGGAAGAACGTTTCTTCTACGGAAGCTGACGGCGGCGCTTGCCGTGCGCGGCGCGGCATCCAACATTGCCGCGATGTCCTCGCCGCATATGCCCCGATCCTTGCTCGCCCGGCTCAAGCCCGAGACCGGCGACGCCATCCTGCGCTACGAACTGATGGAGGAGCAGGCCCAGTCGCTGGGCCGCGCCGGGCGCAAGGTCGAGACCGCGCTGGCGGCGCTTGAAGCCCATGCCGGCGCGGAGGGGCGGGGCCTCCTCGTCAAGGCCGCGGCCGACGCCGTCTGGGGGTTCCTGGTGCAGCGCGAGATCATGGGGTTGCGGGACCGCGCGGCGGTTGTCGCCCAGTATGGGATCCCCCGCGAGTTTCTGGCCCGCATCGGCGCGCGCTGAGCTTTGCCGTTGGCTTTGCCCGGCCAGGGCTCACATAGTGCG
>JANPKX010000634.1:0-10383 GCA_031426235.1 Alphaproteobacteria bacterium
GCGGCTGCATAGCCTGCGCGATCCTTGCGCGGCACCCCGTATGCGTAGGCCTGGGCCAGGAGGCTCAGGGTCAGTCCGTAGGTGGCGTTGCCCAAGTCGAGCAGGCGCGCGGCCTCCGGCGCCGTGATCCAAACACGGTCCACGCCTTCGGCCGGGCGCCGCATGACCGGATCTTCCGCCGCCGATTGAGCTGGAGCGAAGGCGGGATTGTCACCCTCGATCGCCGCCCACTCGTGGGCGATCTCGCGGAACCGCACGAAGTGGCAGGTCTCGGTTTCAGCCGGCGCGCCTTCGCCCTGCTCGACGATGGTGTCGATAGCCGCCAGGGCGTCGGCGGCGCTGGTGATCCTGATCAGGCCTGGCAGGTCGAGGAGATCAGGGCCCAACTGGCGTCGCTGGCCGGCTGCGCCAAATAGCGCTGCTTCGCCGAGCGCCGTCACCAAGGCCGTCACTTCGTTGGCGATGTCGGCGTAGAACTCGCCGATCGTTGCGTAGTCCGGCGTGGAAGGCGTCAGGCCGCCCGGCGTTTGGGTGCGCGGTACGCCGACCGGGTCATCGAAGCCTTTACCGTCGCTAAGCATGCTGCCGAGCGGCCGCTCCAAGTAGATGAAGTGGTCGAGGGTCGATTTGGAGAAGGGTGTCAGCCGGATGACGAAGCCCGCAGGATGGTAGCCCGGCGCTACCGGCAGGTTGGGCCGCCCCAGATGGGCATTGCCGCCGAGCGCCACCAGCAGGTTATTCACCAGGGCCAGGTGGCCCATCTCTTCGATGGCCACCCCGATGATGGTCTCGCGCCAGGCGCCGACGGCGTCCGCCTCCCGTTTGCTCAAGCCTTCCCCCTGCCGCTTCAGACTGAATGCGGCGTAGAGGTAGGAACAGAGGAGGTTGTGCTCGATTTCCGCCGCCTCGATCAGCAGATGGATCAGGTGGCTGCGGCTGGGTATGTGGCGAGGGGGCCTCTCGCCCATGTCGGCTCTCCGGCGCCATGGCGCACATGACAATGAATGGAACGGCCGGTGTCGCACGGGCGCCGGCCTCTTCCGTTGGCGCTGCGCCCCGGATGGAACGATCGCCCACCCGCGGCGAACGTCAGCCCGCAGGCTAGCTGGAGCGATCGGTGCTCCTTAGGCGAGCGTCGTGCCCCCCAGGGTGGTCACCTTGGGCTTCGGCAGGCCGCTGGCCTTGTAGTTCGCGATCAGCTGCGCCTTTTCGGCCGCCATCTGCTCGCCAAGCGCATCCATGTCGAGGCCGGCCTTGCGGGCCTGGGCGAACATGCCTTCGACCCTTTGTTCTTCTTCCTTCACGTGGTGCTCGATCTGTTCCGAGAGCACCTTGACTTTGGCGTCGTAGAACTCGTCGTCTGGGCCGCCAGCTTCGATCTCGGCAATCAGAACCTTGGCGCCATCGTGCTCCACATAGGCCTCCCTCAGGAGGTCCTCTTCGACCTTACCCTCGCAGGCGGGATAAAAAATGTCCTCTTCGATCTGCGTATGGACCGTGAGCTCCATGCAAATCTGCTCCGCGAGCGCCTTCTTCTTCCCGTCGTCCTTCGCCGCTTCAAACTTGGCGAACAGGTCTTCGACCTTGCGGTGATCGGCTTTCAAGAGGGCGACAGCGTCGAGTTTCGGCAGCGTGGGCATTCGTATTTCTCCAGGGGGTGGAGAACAAACGAGGCCATGGCGGCCGAGTTCCATTGCGCTAGGCGTGCGTGCCCATCAGGCCATGTCGCCAAGTTGGTCCGGAACAATCCAACTGCGCCAGGATTCAGTCTGGTACGATGCAGGAGAACACCATGCCCAAACGCGAAGAGATCGCCCCCAATGGCGACAAGCGCTACATCCGCCGGGACGAAAAAGGCCAAATGAAGAGCTCGGTCGAGACGGGCGCCTCCCTGTCGGCCGACGCTCGTCACAAGGCCAAGAACGACGCCAAGCCGGGTCAGGGCGACCGCGGCGACCATCACACCAAGTAGCGCCGACGGCGCGCCATGAGCGGTGATCCCTTCGATCTTGCGCGCTTCGTGAGCGCTCAGGCGGGGGTTTTCGACGTCGCGATAGGGGAATTACGTGCTGGACGGAAGCGAACCCACTGGATGTGGTTCGTCTTCCCCCAGCTTCGCGGGCTCGGCCGCTCGCCGACGGCGCAGTTTTACGGGATCTCGGCGCTGGACGAAGCCACAGCCTACGTCCTCCATCCCGTCCTTGGACCCCGGCTCGAAGCCGCCACGGCGACCGTGCTGGCCAGTCCAGCGCCGAACCTGAACACCCTGTTCGGCTCGCCCGACGATCTGAAGTTCTGCTCGTCGATGACCCTGTTCGCCGTCTCCCAACCGGATGGGCCATACCAGGCGGCCCTTGACCGATGGTGTGACGGCGACCCCGATCACCGTACAGTCGAACTGCTCAGCCAGGCGGCAGGCCGCTAGTGGCCGGTCGCAAGCTGAAGGTCTTCCAGGCGCAGTTCGGCTTCTACGACACGGTCGTCGCGGCGCCGAGCCAAGCGGCCGCCCTGCGAGCGTGGGGCATAAGGCGGAACCTTTTCGCCAGCGGCGAGGCCACGATCGCCACCGACAAGGCCGCGATCGCGGCCGCCATCGCCCATCCCGAAACACTCTTGCGACGCGCGGTCGGGACAGCGGACGCCTTCGCGCTAGAGCCGACCAGCCTGCCTGACGTCCCGGCTGCGCCAAAGAGAACGACGACCAAACCGGCCCCGAAGGCAATACCGGCCGCGCCGTTAAAGCCGCCGGCCGATCGATCCAAGCTCAATGCTGCGGAGAAAGCCCTGGGCGCTCTGGATGAGGACCGAAAGCGGGAAGAGGCCGACTTCCGGCGCGAGGCGGAACATCTGGAAACCCGGCGCATGGCGGCTCAGAGCGCCTATGTCGAGGCACGCAAAGCGGCCACGACCAAGGTGGTGGAGGCCCGGGCCGCGTACCGGAAAGCCGGCGGCGGCGATTGAGCTAGCTGGCCTTGCGGGACTTGGCCTTTGCCGGCGCCCTGGCAGGCTTTTCCTCTGGGGACGCCTTCGTCGCGCTCTTATCCTTCGCCGCGAAACGCGCGCTGGGCGAACGGGGGCCCGTGTGGTGGACCGACGGCGCACCGGACCTCAACCGGCCCATTGTGCGCAACACGCCCTATAGTGCCTGGTACGCTTCGCTGGAGCCCGCGCCCACTGCGTAGCTGGACTTCCTCAAATCATGGCCAGTGGGACTTGTGCGTGGGCGGCAGGAAATCCGCATCGATCGCGGGGCCGAGCGGCAGCCGCCGCCCTACTGCTAGCTTGAGCTGGGCCAGTCGCACGACATCGACAATGTGGACCGGGACCGTCAAAAGGCGGGCCAGAGAGAAGCGGTGGGTAGCCCTCTCGCTCGCCGAAAGCCCCCGACATGCCCGATCTATTCAGCCCCTTCACGCTCAAATCGGTCACCTTGCGCAACCGCATCGTGATGTCGCCGATGACCATGTATCGCAGCGGCGCCGATGGGCGGATGACGGACTTTCACATCATGCTGATGGGCTCACGGGCCGCGGGGGGCTTTGGCTTGGTGTTCCCCGAGCAGATCGCCATAACACCTGATGGTCGCACGGGCCTTAGCTGCGCGGGCATCTGGGACGACGACCAGGTCGAGGGGCTTTCGCGGGTGACCGCAATCATCAGGGCAATGGGCGCGGTCCCCGCGATCCAGCTCGGCCACACCGGCCGCAAAGGCAGCGAGCTGAAGCCGTGGGAGGGAAAGCTGCAGGTTCCCGGCGACCATCCAGAGGGGTGGCAGGTGCGGGGGCCGTCGGCGATCCCATTCGGTGGACGGTTTCCCTACCCGGTGCAGGCGCTCAGCAAGGCGGAGATCGCCGACATCCACGCGGCCTACGCCCAGGCGGCCCGCCGCGCGCTGGAGGCGGGTTTCGAGTGGCTGGAACTGCACTTCGCCCATGGCTATCTGGGTGCCAGCTTCTTCTCGCCCCTGGCCAACAAGCGGCAGGACGAATACGGCGGCAGCACCGAAAACCGCCTGCGTTTCCATCGCGAGGCCCTTGACGCCGTGCGGGCTGTCTGGCCCGAGCGGCTGCCCCTCACCATCCGGCTCGGCTCCGACGACTTCCACCCCGAAGGCGTTCAGTTCGACGAATCGGTGTGGGCCATCGGGGAGCTCAAGCAGCATGGCCTCGACCTGGCAGACCTCAGCCTCGGGATGAACAGCGACGAGGTCAAGGGCGTGCCCTTCGATCAGCTGGGCTTCATGGTGGAACGGGCCAGCCGGGTCCGCCGCGAGGCAGGGCTGCCAGTCGGCGTGAGCTGGAACTTGGGCGTACCGACGGTGGCGGACCGGGTGATCCGCGAGGAGCTTATCGACCTCGTTCTGCTTGGTCGGCCAGCGCTGTCGAACCCGCACTGGCCTCTCTACGCGGCGAGAGAATTGGCGCAGCCGGACCCGCTGTCCCTCCTTCCGGAAGACTGGAGCTGGTGGCTACGCAGAATTCCCGGGCCAGAGGGATCACAAGGCTGGCCAAGCCCATCGAGTGATGCACGCGTGCGGTGATGCCATAACTTACCCTGACGCAAAGCGGATTCTCTAACGGTCCGCTGAGGGTCGTTTTTTCGCGTTGGGTTCGGGCCTACAAGCGGACGTCCGCCCACGGCGTCGCGTCGGCACCCTCGGCGATGGTTCAAGGTCCGGCGACCTAGCTTCCCGCTAACTCTCTCTTCGAAGTGCGGAACGCACGCATGGCCTGCGACAGCTTGCGCCGCGTCTCCTTGGCCTCTTCGGTCCATGCCCCATGCCTGTACGCCCCGTTGGCATCACCGCGCGGCGCGCCTGAACCCTTTCCGCAGCCGTGCATTCGACATCTTGGCCGACCCTTCACCTTCGGTCCTTGGCACGGTGTGCCCGCCCGGGTCTTCGCTCCGCATCTGGGGGAGGCCGTGAGGTTCCGGAGGCGGAAGGGCGTCAGAGGGTTTTCCGTAGCCTGTGTCGTTGGCGTCTGGGGATGGTGTTCCAGAAACTCTGGCACCCCGGTGAACATGGACATCGCCGTCAAGGATCTGCCGCTTGTCCTCGTAGTGGACATGGATGTGCTGCTCCCCTTTGCGGCCCTTCAGCCGCGCCATGGTATCGGTCTGTTCGGCGAAGGTCCGGGCGCCGCGGAACACCAGCCTGGCTTCGCGTTCCGGCACGTGCCACCGCCCCGATGCGTTAGCGTAGGCTGCCGCCTTCATGGTGAGCATGTGAACCGCCACCATTTGGGCCGCCAGCATGGCCTCGCCCTCGGTCTTCGGCTTGTACGACCCGATGATGCTGATGGCGCCGTTGAGCATCGTCTGATCAGGGCGCTGGCCGTCGGACAGTTCGATCAGCTGATCCATGAAGCACGCGATGACGCTGTTGGATACGGTCCCGAACGCGTCGGCCAGTTGCAGCCACCAGAACTCGTCATCACCCTTGAAGACCGGACCCCAGGTGGCGTCGCGACCCTCTTTGGCGGCTTGCAGCACCACGCCGGGGTTCACCACCTCCCGCCGCGCCGCTTTGGTACGGATCTTTGTCAACGCCTTCTGGTAGCCCTTCGGATAGGGCTTCTGCCCACGCCTGGGTTTCGTTGATGGACGATGATCTGCCATCTACGCCACGCCTGCGGATTGACGTGGCGCAACGGCGTGCGCGGCACCGAATGTTCCGGTCGTTACGCTTGTCACCGTCGTCTGGGGAGGTGGACCGAGATACCGAGCCCACGCATCCACCAGGTCTTCACGCCTGTACCCCTTTGACGTTCCATCCGAGGTGCGACCGGTCGTGGGTTTCACATCGTAGGGGCTCAGAAGCCGAGCAAGCGCTCGGGCTTCGAGAGGCTTGCCGCGCAGATCTCCCCAGGGGGATTCGACGAGGCCGTTCAACTCCTCGAGCAATTCGGCGGTGCGACGATAGTTTGCTTCGCCCCAGATGAAGCGCAGGTCTGACAGCAGTCGGATACCCAGGCTGGGTGTGTCTACCCGAGAAGCCGTAACAAGCGTGACAGCCGCAACACGCGCAGCTTGAGGCCATCTGCCAGCCGCGGCATCTGCGACTGCCAGAAGCGGTTCCCAGACGTCGGCGGCTCGGTCCTGAATGCCAGGTGGGAACTGCGGCCGGTGGTCTGCCAGCTTGCCTGAGACTTGCCCGGACCACCGTTCAAGAGCGATGCGGAGCACATCGCCGCGGGGCAAAGCATCACGTCGGCGGAAGGGCTCCACCTTCTCGCCCGGCCCACGCCGTCGCATCCGGACAACGACGGCGCGGCTCAGGATCGTGTCCGGTAGGTTCCCAAGGCCGGCCAGCGCGACGGCGCAGTAGGCGGGGATCTCCTCGGTTTCCACGACCTTACCGCGCACAACACACCGACCAGCCACGGCGCCCCGCCGGTGTCCCGCGTTGAGCAGCCCCCGGATCTCCTCGTTGTCCTTGGCCTTGGGCCCGAACACGGTGTCGATCTCGTCGAACAGGATCGTGGGCCGTCCTTCTTCGGCGGCGACCTTTCGAAAGAGGTAGGCCGGCGTCACGTTCACCGCTTCCACGGGCCGGGGTACCAGCAATTCCGTCGCCTCGAGCGCCCGGGTCTTCCCACTGCCGGGCTCTGGCGAAAGGAATGCAAGGCGGGGCGTTGAGTCCCAGGCGTCCATCATGTGCGCATGGGCGACCCAGAGCACATGGGCCACGCGGCAGTCGTCACTGGGGTAGGCGACAAACCGGCCCAGGAACTCGTAGATGGCCTCCAGTAGCGGCGCGGCTGTCAGCTCGATCTGAACGGGGATCTGGCTCATGGCGCTTCCGCCCCGCTCAGCCGACGGCGCAGATCGAGGATCTGGGCTTCCGCTGCCACCAAGGCAGCCTGCAGATCGGTCCAGGCGAGCGCGATACCGATGAAAACCTCGGTGCGACACATGGTCGGGAACTGATCAGTCAGCGCGTGAAAGAGCCGCAACCCGACCTCGCCGGAAAGCAGCAACCGTGCCAGAGCCTGGGATGGCAGGCCGGCGCCGAGGTCGTCGTGGGCTTCCATGTCGCCCGGAGCCGTAGCCTCGGGTCCTGCCATCGCGGGATAGCAACTCATGGCCGGCCCCCGATCATCTTGCAAACCGCGCGGCGGGCGTAGTGAGCGCTCAAAGCGACGTGCTGGAAGGCGAGGGCGCCCCCCAGGCAAACAGCGGCGAGCGCGTGGCCACGAGCCAAGGCTTCAAGCTGGCGGGCCTCGGTCTGCCGTTGCGACGGGGTAGGGTTCGCGCTAGTTTGGTGATGCTCAGAGCCGGCCAGCAAAAGAGCACCATTGGAAGCCCGGTCGCCTAGCGCAGCCGGGCTTTTGACGTTGTGGGTCATGGCTCAGGCCACCTCCCTCGTCCGGGGAAGTGCTGCCAACCAGGCTTGCACCTCGTGCTCGTAGAAGCCGATGCGGCCGGGCCCTAGCTTGACCGGGCAGGGAGCATCTCCGCGGCGCACTTTACGCTGAAGGCCTCGTAGCGAGATGCCTGCACGATCAGCGGTTACTTTGGGCGCAATCACCCGAATGAGGGCTTCAGTGGTTTCCAACTCAGTACCTCCGTGTCACGGCGCGCCAATTCGCGCCTGATCACGTGGCAAGGTTGCTGCGGACTGTTGTGATTGAAAACAAAGAGAAAACGGTGGAAACGATTTTGGTTTTTGTTTAGCTCCGCCAACGGCCGCGCGCAGTCCAGGCCCGTCTCGTTTCCGGCTCTGCCTCGTCCAACGCGTCCTGCCGGGCGCGAGCGGCGTCAGCCTGAGAGATCTGGAAGTTTCTACACAACTCGGCGAGCAGAGCTTCCTTCTCGTAGCCCCTAACCGGGGTCGGATTGTTCCTCAGGAAGGCCGCGAAGCTGGCTTTGGCATCGGTGCGCCTCTGCGCGCTACTCTTTCGAACAGCCGCTGCAGCCTCAGGCGGTTGATCGGAAGCGAACAGCCCGTGCCAAGGCGATCTGCGTAGTAGTCTGACCTCTTCGGGCCGAAAGCACAGCCGGACGAACTCAACGACAAATTCGTTGGGGTCGCGGACAAATAACTCTTCACGCCAAAAATAAAAATCGCGTCGGCCAAGAAAGTCCTCCTTGCATAGGGTGACGCGCTCGTGTTCGGGGCTGCCCGGCGCATTGGCATCGACAGTCACTTCCCCGCGCCGCGCTGCCTCCATGAGAACTTGTGCGGCAGTCTGAAGCCGCTGAGAGACCGGGGCGTTTTCAACCCGCTTTGCGCGCGCGTAGATGCCGGCCGCGCGTGCGGCGAACCCGTCTTCAACAGCGTCAATCAGCTCGGCCTCGGCATGTAGTTCACCCGCAGCATTGCCCGTGCCGAAGTCGAGATGCTCCCTCGCAAACAATCGCAACTCGGCCTCGCGACGGTAATCGTAGATGCCATAGGACGTGCCGAACGCCAGCAAATGACAAGCCGTGAAAGCCGGTACCAAATGCGGATCGTAAGGCAGTGCGCGTGGCGGCGGCGGCGGCGGTTGCTTAGGGTCAAACTCCGGAACCAAGCCGGGCCCTGCATATGGCTTAGTTAAGCTGCGCTTTAGCCGACGCCGGCCGTCGACGAAGAGCTTCTCGATCCCACGCGCAAGAATTGCCATCAGCGAACCGCTCCGAGACGGCGCACATTGCCTGATCGACTACCCTCCCCAACAATCTCAAGGAGCAGCCCCTCCCACCCCTCAAGGGCGCGGCGCTTCTCGGCCGCGTAGGTATTGGCGTCATAGTGGGCGGAACTCACCGCCGAACCACCGCCTGCGTCCGATACGTGGCCAAGAACCTTGCTGCGAATGAAGGGGCTGATCCCGAGGCGTTCGGAGGTCAGGGCCGTTGAGCCGGTGCGCCGCAGATCGTGCGGGGTCGCGTCATCGATCCCCAGCGCCAGCGTCAACTCGGCCATGGCGTGACTGAGGCTGTCAGGCCGGAACGGCTGGCCGGGCTTATGCCGCGACGGGAACACATGGGCCGGCGCTTCCTTGCGGCCTTCCTTAGCCAGCGTCAGCGCCTCGCGGATCAACTCGACCGCACACGGCGGAAGCGGGACAAGGTGCGGCTTCCCATTCTTGGCGCGCTCGCCGGGGATCAGCCAGGTGCCTTCCTCAAGGTTCAACTCGGCCAGCGCCATCCCGGCAATCTCGCCCCGCCGCTGCAAGAGCAAGGTGGCCAGTTGAAGCGCGATCCGCATGGGGCGGCCAACCGTGACCGACACCGGTTCCGTCTCGCCGTCCTTAAGCGGCAACCGCAGTTCGGAAGGGTCTTTCAGCGCCGCCCACCATCCCGCCAGCTCAGCGTCAGTCAGAACGCGGGCGCGGGCCTTCTGATCGGCCGGGGGCGGGAAGCCCATCGCCGGGTTCAAGGTCAGATGTTCTTCGCTGATCCCGTAGGCGCAAACCTGCCGGATGATCGCGTGCGTCTTGTTCGCCCGCGCGCCGATCCCCGCCTTGGTCATGTCGGACAGGAGGGTGCGGATACGGCGCCGGGTCACGTCGCCCAGGTCCAGCGAACCGAGGCGGGGGCGGATATGACGCTTGAGCACCGCCGTTTCCGTCGCCAGCGTGCTGGCGCGCTTGGTCTTGTTCTTGGGCCGCCACAGGCCAGCTTTGCAGGCCTCCAAATAGGCGTCCGCCAGATCGCCGAAGGTCCGCACGTCGCGGTTCCGGGCCGCTTCCTTGGCCTTGCGCTGATCGCTCGCGGGGTCGGCGCCGTCGGCAAGCGCGCCCAGCACCTTGAACGCCTTATCTCGCGCGTCCCCCAGGTCCACCGCCGGGAACAAGCCCAGCGACATGCGCCGCTGGCGTCCGTCCTTGTTGCGATACCGGAAGCTCCAGACCTTCCGGCCGCCCGGCGACACGCGAAGCTCCAGGCCCTTCACCTGTGCGTCAGGGTGCGCCGCCTGTTTGCCTTTGATGGGCTTAGCGGCCTCAGCCGCCTTCGTGGTCAGTCGTGGGTTCGCCATGTCTCAGCCGCCAAGCCATCCGCACCTCCCGCTCTCTGTGACCTATTTGGATTCAAGGTCCCCAATAGGTCACAAATCGCTGGCGCTCTTTGTTATCGCATGGCGGCGCTTGTCGCCCAATAGCCCTGCTCTACCGAGGGGATGGGCTGCGACGGGAAATGACAGGAAATGACACGCCGCGACGGCTTCACGGCTTTAGGAAAGCCCTGCTCTATCCGGCTGAGCTACCGGGCCACGCGGTCCGGGTGATAGCCTAAGCCCGCGGGCGTGCAAACGCCGCGTGGGCGTGGCTTGGGGAAAGACGTTCCGGCATGGGCTTCCTGCGTCCTCTACGCCTGCTCTACGTCCAGGTGCTGATTGGCGTCGTCCTCGGCATGGCGGTGGGGGCCATCTGGCCAGACTTCGGCGCCTCGCTGAAG
>JANPKX010000635.1:0-5306 GCA_031426235.1 Alphaproteobacteria bacterium
GCCGACGCCGGCGCGCGGCGAGGTCGCCTTTGAGGGCGTGACGTTCGCCTACCCGGGTCGGCCGGACTTGCCGGCGCTGCGAAACTTCACCCTGCATGTGCGTCCCGGCGAGCGTGTGGCCCTCGTGGGGCCGTCCGGCGCCGGCAAGAGCACGGTGTTCCGGCTGTTGCTCCGTTTCTACGATCCCCAATCGGGACGCGTGACGCTGGATGGCGTCGACGTGCGCGACGCCGACCCGCGCGACGTGCGCGCGCGCCTGGCCCTCGTGGCCCAGGAAAGTCCCCTCTTTTCCGGCTCGGCTGCCGAGAACATCCGCTTCGGGCGCGAGGCGGCTAGCGACCTGGAGGTCAGGGCCGTGGTCCGCGCCGCTCAGGCGGAGGGCTTCCTCGCCGCCCTGCCCGAAGGCCTGGCGACCCAGGTCGGCGACCGGGCCCGCAGCCTGTCCGGCGGCCAGCGCCAGCGTCTGGCCATCGCCCGGGCCCTGATCCGCGAGGCGCCGATCCTGCTGCTGGACGAGGCGACCAGCGCGCTGGATGCGGAAAACGAGCACCTGGTGCAACGGGCCCTGGACGAGGCGATGAGGGGCCGTACCACCCTCGTCATCGCCCACCGCCTGGCTACGGTCCTGAAGGCCGACCGCATCGTCGTCATGGATGAGGGTCGCGTCGTGGAGGAGGGGTCGCACGCCGAGCTCGTCGCGCGCAGCGGACTTTATGCGCGCTTGGCGGCCCTGCAGTTCGAAGCCGCGTAGAGTCCGTCCTCAATAGCGCAAGGCCTGGGCCCCGGATCTCCGCCGCGCTTCGTCCGGCATGACGGGGGTTGGGGGCGTACGACCGCTCTGGATCCCGGCTCTGCAGCCCGCAGGCGCGGGCTTCCGGCCGGAACGACCGGGATTTTCTGAAGAATCTGTAGATTCGCGATCCCAGAGGCAGCGGCTGAACCCAATTTGCGAGCGATTCTCATTGACGGCCAGCCTCCGCCGTTATTAAGAACGCTTATCAGTATCATTCGCAGCTTCTGGTGTTCCGTTTGCCCTACGCCCGTTCCGCCACAGCCGTACTCGCGCCGTTCCTCATCGCGGCCGCGGCGGTTCCAGCCTGCGCCGCCGAGGACGTCGCGGAGGTTTCTGGTGTCGTCGTCACCGCCCCGCGTACCGACACCTACCGGGCCGAGCGGACCACCAGCGCCACCCGAACCGATACGCCGTTGGTCGATGTTCCGCAGTCAGTCGCCGTCATCACGGATCAGCTGATCCGCGATCAGTCGATGCAGACCATGGCCGATGTGCTGCGCTATGTGCCCGGCGCGACCATGGGCCAGGGCGAGGGCCATCGCGATGCGCCGACCCTGCGGGGCAACGCCTCGACGGCCGACTTCTTCGTCGATGGCGTCCGCGACGACGTCCAGTATTTCCGCGATCTCTACAACGTCGAGCGGGTGGAGGTGCTGAAGGGGCCAAACGCCATGATCTTCGGCCGCGGCGGCGGCGGCGGGGTGATCAACCGCGTGATCAAAAAGGCCGATGGGTCCGCAGACCGCTCCGCGACCATCGAGCTTGGGTCGTGGAGCCATCAGCGGTTCATGACCGACCTGGCCCGGCCGTCCGGCGAGGCCTGGGCCGGTCGCATCGTCGGCCTCTATGAGCGCTCCGAAAGCTATCGCGACTTCGTCAACGTGGAGCGCTGGGGCCTCACGCCTTCTGTGGCCTGGCGCAATGCCGATGGCCTCTCGACAACCCTGTCCTACGAACACTTCGAGGACGACCGGACCACGGACCGGGGCATCCCCTCATTCGCCGGACGCCCGTCGCCGGCCCCGCGCAGCGCGTTCTTCGGCGACCCGGAACGCAGCTATGCCACCACCAACGTCGATCTCGTGAACCTGGCGATCAACTACGTGGCCTCGCCCGAGGTGACCCTGCGAAACCGCACGACCTTCGGCGACTACGACAAGACCTACGCCAACATCTATCCCGGATCTGCGGCCGTCGCAGGACCAACCGGGGCGCCTGACACCTTCGCGCTCCAGGCGTACCGAAACGTCAGTCCGCGCCAGAACCTCTTCACCCAGACCGACCTTGTCTGGACGCCGAGCCTCGCCGGTATGCGGCACACCGTGCTGGCGGGCGTGGAACTGGGCCGCCAGAAGACCCGAAACCTTCGTCTGACAGGCCGTTTCGGCTCCCCGACCGGATCGAGCAACCTGCCTGGGCAGCCGTTCGCCGATCCGACCCGCCGGGGCGTGCCGGTGTTTTTCACCAACCTGGGCTCGGATGCCCACAACCGGGTCAAGGCAACCGTGGCGGCTGTCTATGTGCAGGACCAGGTCGAGCTCTCGCCGCGCGTCCAGGTGATCGCCGGGCTGCGGTTCGACAGCTTCGACATCGACTTCCACGACCTGCGAGCCTCGACGACGGGACGCCGCGACTTCTCGCGGCGCGACGAGCTCTGGTCGCCGCGTCTGGGCCTGGTTGTGAAGCCGGCGGAGGCGCTCTCGCTCTACGCCAGCTACAGCGTGTCGTATTTGCCGAGTTCCGGGGATCAGTTCTCTTCGCTGAGCGCGACGGCCGAAGGCTTCAAGCCGGAGGCGTTCGAAAATATCGAGGTCGGGGCCAAGTGGGCGCTGACGCCTGATATGCTGCTGACCGCGGCGCTCTACCGGCTGGATCGCGACAATACGACGGCTCCGGATCCGCTGCGGCCCGGCCAGATCGTGCTGACCGGGTCCCAGCGAACCGAAGGCTTTGAAGCCTCGCTCGCCGGTCGTCTCACGGCGAAGTGGGACCTGGTCGCCGGCTACGCCTGGCAGGACGCGCGCATCACCCGCACCACCGCCGCCGCGCCGGCTGGCCGGCGCGCGCCACTGACGCCGGAACACACCTTTTCGCTCTGGAACAAGTATCAGCTGACGCCCAGGCTCGGCGCCGGTGTGGGGATCGTCCGCCAGGAGAAGATGTTCGCGTCGATCTCCAATGGCGTCACCCTGCCGGGATTTACGCGCGTCGACACCGCAGTCTACCTGCAGATCACCGACCGTCTGAAGGGGCAGGTCAATGTCGAGAACCTGTTCGACCGCCGCTACTTTCCCACCAGCCATGGCGACAACAACATCCTGCCGGGCTCACCGCGCGCTGTGAGGGTGTCCCTGACGGCGACATACTGAGACTTTCCCTCCCGCGCGTTCAGCGCCAGTGTTGGGCAAGGTCTTCATCGGGGACGCAGCATGTCGGGATATCAGTTCATCAGCTTTGAACAGCGGGGTCAGATCGGCGTCCTGACGCTCAACAACCCGGAACGGCTGAACGCGCTCTCGGCGGCGATGCGTGCGGAGGTGGCTGAGGCGCTCGGCGCTGCGCGCGAGGACGACGGCGTGCGGGCCGTGGTGCTCACCGGCGCCGGGCGGGGCTTCTGCTCGGGGGCCGACCTCGCGGCCGGCGCGGCGGTGATGGCCGAGGGGGGGCCGCCCGAGCCCCGGACCCAGAACGAGAAGATCGACGAGCATGGCTGGGTCGGCAAGTGGGCCACCATGTGGGCTGAGTTCGACAAGCCGGTGGTCGGCGCGATCAACGGTGTCGCGGCGGGCGCGGGCCTCTCGACGGCGCTGGCGTGCGACGTCCGGATCGGCTCGGAAGCTGCACGGTTCAAGAGCGTCTTCATCGAGCGTAACCTGTCGCCGGACTCCGGCCTGTCCTGGTACCTGCCGCGGGTGATCGGCTATGCGGCCGCCGCGGACATGATCTTCACCAGCCGCGCCGTCGGGGCCGAGGAAGCGCTGCGGATCGGCCTGCTCAACCGCATCGCGGCCGGCGATGGCCTGCTGGACGCCGCGCTCGCTTATGCCGGCGAGATGGCCCAATGGCCGCCCTTGGCGCTGCGCATGTCTAAGCGAGTGCTGCAACACAACCAGGACGCCAGCCTGCCAGACGCCCTCCGGTACGAAAGCATGGGCCTGGAGTTTTCTCGCCGCGCCCGGAATGACGTCAAGGAATCGCAGGCCTCCTTCCGCGAGAAGCGTAAAGGCGTCTACACGGGGACCTGAAAACCAAGTATCCCGCGCCCGACGGACACGAAGGAACATCCCATGCCGGCCGATTCAGGTGCGCCCCAGAAGACCTACCGGTGGGACGACCCGCTCGACATGTCCTCACGCCTGTCCGAGGACGAGCGGATGATCTGGGACGCGGCGCGCCAGTACGCCCGAGAGAAGCTGCTTCCGCGCGTGGTCTCCGCCTATGCCGAGGAGCGGTTCGATCGCGAGATCATGACCGAGATGGGTGAGTTGGGGTTCCTCGGCCCGACGCTTCCTGAAGAGTATGGCTGCGCCGGCGTCAACCACGTCGCCTATGGTTTGATCGCCCGTGAGATCGAGGCGATCGACAGCGGCTATCGCTCGGCGATGAGCGTGCAGTCCTCGCTGGTGATGTACCCGATCTTTGCCTTTGGATCGGAGGAGCAACGGCGCAAGTACCTGCCCGGCATGGCCGCCGGCCGCATCATCGGCTGCTTCGGCCTGACGGAGCCGGACGGCGGCTCCGACCCCGCCTCGATGCGCACCACGGCTCGGAAGGTGACCGGCGGCTATGTGCTGAACGGCGCCAAAATGTGGATTACCAATTCGCCCGTCAGCGACGTGGCCTTGGTCTGGGCCAAGCTGGACGGCAAGATTCGGGGCTTCCTGGTCGAACGGGGGACCAAGGGCTTCGAAACGCCCAAGATCGAAGGCAAGCTCAGCCTGCGCGCCTCGGTAACGGGTGAGATTTCGCTCACCGACGTGCAGGTGGGCGATGATGCGATCCTGCCCAATGTGGAGGGCCTGCGCGGGCCGTTCTCATGCCTCAACAAGGCCCGGTACGGCATCTCGTGGGGCGCCATGGGCGCGGCGGAATTCTGCCTGCATGCTTCTCGCGACTATGTGTCGAGCCGCAGCCTGTTCGGCCGCACCCTGGCCTCGCGCCAGCTGGTCCAGAAGAAGCTGGCCGACATGTCCACCGAAATCGCCCTGGGCTTTGAAGGCGCGCTGGCGCTGGGCCGTCTGATCGACGAAGGCGCCTGGGTGCCCGAGGCGATCTCGATGCTGAAGCGGAACAACTGCGGCAAGGCGCTGGATATTGCGCGCGTCGCCCGCGACATGCATGGCGGCAACGGCATCTCTGGCGAGTACCATGTGATGCGCCACGCCGCGAACCTGGAGACGGTGAACACCTATGAAGGCGCGCACGACGTCCACGCCCTCATCCTCGGCCGCGCACAAACCGGCCTGAATGCCTTCTTCTAAGCCGCTCGCCGGCCTCCGCGTTCTCGAACTCG
>JANPKX010000636.1:0-2090 GCA_031426235.1 Alphaproteobacteria bacterium
GACGCTCGTCGCGATTGCGGTTCTGGTCGCGGTCGCGATTCTCGCGATTCTGCCATTCGCCCCGGGGACGATCGTCCCGCTGGCGGTCCTCACGGGGACGCTCGTCGCGGGGACGATCCCGGACCTGGCCCTGGTCGCCAGTCTCCTGGCGAGCCTCGATCGGGCCCGCTTCGAGCGCTGCCTCGTCCGCGGCTTCGGCCTGGGCCTGCAGGGCCTCGTCTTCGAAATCGATGTCGTAGCCCGAAGCGAACTGGTCGCGCCCGATGATCTCGCTAGCCGGCCGCGTGGGCTGCAGCGCGCGGATCAGTCGGAAATAGTGCTCGGCGTGCTGGAGATAGTTCTCCGCCAGCACCCGGTCGCCGCCGGATGAGGCGTCGCGCGCGAGCTGCTGATACTTTTCGAACACGTGCTGGGCGTTGCCGCGCACCTTCACATTGTCCGGCCCGTTGGAATCGAAGGCGCGGTTGGCGTTCTGCGTCGGCTTCTGGTTGCCCCCGCCGCTGCTGCCGCCACCGCCCCGATTGCGCCCGCGTTGGCGCTTCATACCCTTGAAATCTCTCATATTTTGGAAACCGTTCGGTTCTTCCTTGAGCGCCTGTCCGGCGGCTTGGCCTTCAGCTTATCGGACACTCAGTCCGGCCAGATTGTTGAAGACGTCATTTTCCCCGTCTTCCGCCCGGGGCTCATCAGCGAGAGGCTTCTTCTTAGGCAAGCGTCGCGCCTGTCGGGTCGGGCGGGCGTCCTTCATGGGGACGCATCTACCGGCAACACCAACGAATTTGGGTGGAGACAAAACCGATGTAGCGAGTCAGCCGCCTGTTTCCAAGGCCTTTTTCTTGCCCGCCACCACACGGTCCTTGTCGCTGAGGTCGCGGATCGTCTGAACCTGCTCGGCGCCCGCCGCCCGGAACAGGGCTTCCACCGCCGCCTTCTGGTCATAGCCGATCTCCACGGCGAAGGCGCCGCCGGGCTTCAGCACCCTGAGGATCTCCGGCGCCAGGACGCGATAATGGTCGAGACCGTCGGCGCCGCCCTCTAGCGCCAGACGGGGTTCGTGGTCGCGCACCTCGGGCTCCAGGGTCGGGAGGACATCGGTGGCGATGTAGGGCGGGTTCGACACCACGAGGTCGAAGGTCCCTTCGCCCAGCATGGCGGTCCAGTCGCTGCGCATCAGCGCCATCCGTCCGGCCAGCCCCAGCTGCGCGGCGTTGTCGCGCGCCACCGCCAGCGCCTCCTCCGAGATGTCGATTCCCAGCCCCTTGGCGGCTGGCCGCTCGGCCAGGATCGACAGCAGGATCGCCCCCGAGCCGACGCCCAGGTCGAGCACAGACCAGGGCGCATGCGGGGGAAAGTCGCGGAGCACGAACTCCACCACGGTCTCGGTGTCCGGCCTCGGGGTCAGCACATCACGCGTAACCCCCAGCATGATCTTCCAGAAGCCCTTGCGGCCCAGGATGTGACTGACGGGCTCGCGCCGCTCGCGTCGCTCCAGATAGCCGTCCAGCCGCGCCGCCTGCTCGGCGCTCAAAGCGCGGTGCGGGTCGGTGATGATGTCGGCTCGCGTCGCGTCGGCGGCGGCTTCCACGAGGATACGCGCGTCGATTACCGGACCCGGGACGCCGGCGGCCTGCAGCCGGGCCTTGGCCGCGCCCCACGCCTGCACGAGGGTCAGGCTCACGGCTTGGGCTCCGTCACCGCGTCGCCCAGCCCTACCCGGCCGGCCTCGGTGATCCGCACGTAGATGCCACAGAACATGTGGCCGTAGTTGTCGAACAACGCCTTCACCACGTCATGGTCGCGCACGCCGGCGGTCAAATCCACGTCGATCGCCGCGCACCGCACGATGGGCTTGAACACCCGCGCCCTCGCCCAGCCAAGCATGATGTCCCGGTCAGTCCAGTCGTTCTCCGCCCACGCCGGCCAGCCCTCGACATAGAAATTGGCTCGGAACCGCAGCGGATCCAGGTCCACTCCCATCTTCGCCGACAGGTCGCGAACGCTGGCCATGTTGATGATCGAGACCTGGCCGAGCGGATGGTCCGTGAAGCGGAACTCGCTCCGGCACGTGTTGTCCACGGCCGAGACGGCGA
>JANPKX010000637.1:0-1606 GCA_031426235.1 Alphaproteobacteria bacterium
CGCGCGATGTGGGAAGGCGATACCCTCATCGTCGTGACGGCCGGCTTCCAGCCAGGTGAAAGCTGGCGTGCGCCGTCGCGGCTGTATCTTTCCCGCGACGCCGTCGTCACCGAGCGGTTCACCCGCACCACCAAGGCGGAAATCCGCTACGCCTTCAGCGTTTCCGACCCAGCGACCTTTACCCAGACCTGGCGCGCCGAGATGCCATTGCGGGCTACGCCGGGCCCGATGTTCGAGTTCGCCTGTCACGAAGGCAACTATTCCCTGTCCGGCATCCTGGCCGGCCAGCGCAAAGCCGACCACGAATAGCAGATGCGGTGCAGGCAAGACCGTCGCCCTGCGGCCGCGGCTTGCGCACCCAGCGTCCCCCTGGGCCCAAGCGTCCCCGGGGATACCCCGGGGCGCTCGCGCTTCGTCGTCCTGGGTCGGCTTAGTCGTCTCGGTCGTAGCGGTCCCGACGGTCGTTGCGGGCATAGCCGCGGGTCGCGGCCTCGATGCGGTTGACCACGTTGTTCACGCGGCGAAATTCCCAGTCGCTGGCCCGGCCGTTCTCGACCCGGTAGATCATCGGACCTTGGATCTGGCGCAGCTCCTGCGTCAACTGGCGGGCTTGCCCCCAGGACAGCCGGCGCTCCTGCGCGGCGTTGGTAATGCGCCATTCCAGGCTGTCGACGTAGGAGCTGTTGAGGTTCCGCGCGCCGCGATAGTTGGCTTCGCCGCGCGCATCGTTGCGGTAGGCGTCGTTGCGATAGGCGTTGTCATAGCCGCGGCGCTCCCCCCGATAATCCTGCGCAGCCGCCGGGGCCGCAGCGGCGCCCAGTAGCAGCGCGGCAAAGCCGGCGGCTACCATCGTCTTGAACTCGACCATCGTTCTATTCCTTACGTTCTGTTGGGCCTCTGGACCGTCCCTGACATGCGCCAAGAACGAAGCCCGCGGCCGTGGGTTCAACCGCGCCCTGGAAAGCACGATAAAATCAGAACGGCCGTGACCCTGGTCTGAACCGGTCGTTAGGCCGTGTTCATGTTCTCGGCCAAGGCCCCGGACCAGCCGGGCGCGGCGGGAGGGGTCCAGCATCGCGAGGCGCCGCCGATACCTTTTTCAGCAGTCGGGCGCCGTCTCGGCCTAGAGTGCCGCCCCAACTTGACAGCCCGTCCCAACCACCGGTCTTGAGGTCCGCGCGGCAAGTTGGCCGCCGGTAGGGGTTGGGGCATTGAGGGCTGGTTCCTGGTCGGGGCGGACGCGGTTCGCCGGTCTGGCCCTGGCGCTGATCGCCACGCCAGCGTTCGCGCAGCGCGCCGCGGAGAACGCTGTCGCCAATGCCGACGACGCCTTTGGCGCCAGTGTCGGAACCGAGCGGATCGGCGTCTACAGCGACATGGAGGTGCGTGGGTTCAACCCCGTCCGCGCCGGGAACCTGCGTATCGAGGGCGTCTACTTTGACCAAGTGGCCGGCCTGACGGGGCGGGTTCGGGCAGGCTCGCGCATCCGGGTGGGCGTGGCGGCCCTAGATTATCCGTTCCCGGCGCCCAGCGGGATCGTGGACTACAACCTGCGGCCATCGGGCGACAAGAACATCGCCAGCCTGGCCCTGCTGCGCCAAACCTA
>JANPKX010000638.1:0-3726 GCA_031426235.1 Alphaproteobacteria bacterium
GCGCGCTCGGCGAGCGCTGCCTGCTGTCGTTCGGCAACTCGTCGGGCCCGGTGATGGTCCCTGGCCTCTACAACAACATGTACCAGATCGTTCAGACCAAGGACGCCGTCCTGATCGACGTCGAGATGGTGCATGACGCCCGGGTCGTGCGGCTGAACACCAAGCAGCACCTGCCGGCCTCGCTTCGGCCCTGGATGGGCGACTCGATCGGGTGGTGGGACGGCGACACCCTGGTCGTGGAGACCACCAACATTCCCGCCTCCCAGCAGTTCATGGGCTCGTGGAAGGACCTGAAGGTCACCGAACGGTTCACCCGCGCGGGCAAGACCCGGCTGCACTATGCCTTCCAGGTCGAGGACGCGAGCCTGTGGGACAAGCCCTGGGGCGGCGAGTACGAGTTCTCACCGATGGGCGTGGGCGTGATCTACGAATACGCCTGCCATGAGGGGAACTACGCCCTGCCGGGCATGCTGGCCGGCGCCCGGCAGACGGAGATCGAGGCTGCGGCCGCGGCGAAAAAGGCCGCGCCGGCCGCCGGCGGCGGGCGGTAGGGGCCGCTAGCGGTCCGGGCGCCATAGAGTTTGCAGAATATCCCTGTCCTCCCGGCCGGACGCCCGCGCTAGCGGGCTGCAGAGCCGGGAGCCGGGGCGACCGCACGGTGGAACCCCCTGGGTCCCGGCTCTCCGCTGCGCTGCCGCCGGGATGACAGTAGTTTGATGCAAGTGAGTTGGCTGGCGATATCGTCGCGGACCATGGCGTACGGACGCTAGCCTGCCAGGATTGTCTTCAGCGCGCCCAGCTGACCGGGGCGATGCGGGGGATCACGAGACCCCAGCCGACGACGCCGAGCAGGGCGACGGCGGCGGACACCGCGAAGGCGGCGGGGAAGCCGCCGGAGCCGTCCACCAGGACCCCCGTGATGATCGGCCCGACGATGCCGGCGATATTGCCGAAGCAGTTCTGAACTCCGATCCACTTGCCCGCCACCCGAGGCCCCGCCAGGGTCTGGCCGATCGCGAAGATGTTCGGGCTGGTGGCGCCGAACGCCAGGCCCGCGACGAAGAGCGCAGCGATGGCGATGGAGGCCGAGCCTGCCGCGCAGGCCGCGAAGCTGGCGGCCGCCAGGAGGTGGCAGACCACCATCAAGGTCTTGCGCGCACGGTTGGGCGTCGCGCCGGCGGCGATCCAGCGATCGGTGAGCTGCCCGCCCAGCACGGCGCCCGCCGCATAGCTGAGGTAGACCGCCGCCCCGATCCCGGCCATGGCCGACATCGAGTAGCCCTGCACCTTGACCAGATAGATCGGCAGCCAGGAGACCACGAAGTAGAAGCCGTAGTTGACGCTGAAATGCCCGAGGCTCGCGCCCCACAGTTCCCGGCGCGCCAGGATGTCGGCGAACGGCGGCGCAGGAGGCGCGGCGGCCATTTCGGCGCGCGCGGCCGCGGCGTGTCCCCGTGTCGCCAGGGCCCAAGGTATCAGCCAGAGCAGGGAGGCCAGGCCGAACAGGATGAAGGCCGGCCGCCAGCCGACCGAGGCCATCAGCAACCCGCCAGCCAGGGTTCCGAACGCAGGGCCGATCGACAGGCCCAGGGAGACGATGGCGTTGGCGCCGCCCAGCTTCTCGGGCGGAACGCCCTGGGCGATGATCTTGGAGCTGCAGGGAAAGGCCGCGGTCTCGCCCAGGCCGAGCAGCAGGCGCAGGACAAGGATCATCGCAAAGCCGCTGGCCAGCCCTGTCAGGGCCGTGGCGATGGCCCAGACCGCAAGTCCCAGGGCGAGGGTGCGATAGGGGTTGAGCTTCTCGCCCAGCCAGCCCGCCAGGATCTGGCCGGGCGTATAGGTCCAGAAGAAGGCCGAGACGAGCACGCCGAACTCGACGGCGTTCAGGCCCAGCTCGTCCTTCATCAGCGGCGCGGCGGTCGCCAAGTTTCCACGGTCGACGTAGTTGATGAAGATCGCCAGCCCCAGCAGCGGCACGATCCATCGGCTGAGAGGCGAAATGGCAGGCGCGCTCGCTGCGCGGGTCGTGGTCAAGGCGTTCCCCCCGGTGACGCAAACAGACGTCTTGCGCGTCTCGTCCCGGCAGTGGAGGGCGCCGCTATATCTTTGGCAAGGCGGCTTAGACCGCGCCGACGTGTGGCTCGTCCGGGACGGCAAGGCACTGATCGAGGGCGTCCAGCAGGCGCGTCACCTCGATAGGCTTGGCGACCACGCAATCCATCCCGGCGCCGAGGTAGGCCGTGAGCTGATGCGACATGACGTTTGCGGTCAGGCCGATGATGGGCGTACGCGGCCGTCGGCTCGAGATTTCCAGGCTGCGGATCGCCGCGGTCGCGGTTGGGCCGTCCATGACCGGCATCTGTACGTCCATCAGAATCGCATCCCAGGGCTCGGCCTTCCAGCTGGCGAGCGCCTGGGCCCCGTTCTCGACAATCACCAGTTCGATCTGGAGTGGCGACAGCAGCGCGCGCAGGACCTCGCGGTTGATGGCGTTGTCCTCCGCGGCCAGCACGCGCAACCGCGCGAGGGCGTGCTCTTCTCTGGGCCTGCCCATGTCCCCGGGCTCGGGGCCGATGCTGGCGTGGGCTATCCGCTCCCATGGTAGCCGCAGACGGAACGTCGAGCCCTGTCCGCGCTGGCTGTCGGCGGTAATGGCGCCGCCCATGAGTTCCGCCAGCTCGCGGCAGATCGCGAGCCCGAGTCCCGTTCCGCCGAAGCGACGGGTGGTGGATGAGTCGGCCTGGGTGAACCGCGTGAAGAGCCGGGCGAGGTCTGCGTCCTCGATCCCGATGCCGGTATCCGCCACAGTCAGTCGCAGGCCGCCGGCCTCCCGCTCGGCCGTGAGGCGAACGGCGCCCGCCTCGGTGAACTTGACCGCGTTGCCGATCAGGTTGGACAGGATCTGGCGCAGCCGGTGCGGGTCGCCCCGGTAGATACCGCCGCAGTCGCCGATGTCGCAAACCAGTTGCAGTCCCTTGACCGCGGCGGCGGCCTGAAAGTTGGCAAGCGCTGCGACGACGACGTCATCGAGACGGAATTCGATGGCCTCGATGATCACCGCCCCGGCTTCGATCTTGGAGATGTCCAGGATGTCGTTGAGGATTTCCAGCAGGGCGTTCGCCGACTGCCGCACAACATCCAGCCGCCCGCGTTGGGCTGTGGACAGCGTATCGGCCGCCATGGCCTGAGCCATGCCCAGCACCCCGTTCAGGGGTGTCCGGATCTCGTGGCTCATCGTGGCGATGAAGGCGGTCTTCGCGGCGTTGGCGGCTTCAGCTTCGCGCCGGGCGGCGAGGTAGGAGGCCTCAACCTGCTTGTGCGCGGTGATGTTGCGGGTCGCCCCGACCAGGCGCAGCACGCGGCCGCGCGCGTCGGTGAAGGCCTTGACGGCGCCTTCGACCCAGACTTCCGCGCCGTCGGGCCGGTCCAGGCGGTAGGTCGGGCGATAGGGGGCGCCGTGCTGGATGTGTTCGTTCCAGGCCTCGGTGACGCTTGCCCGGTCGCGGGGGTCGATGGCCTTGAAGATGTCGTCGCGCAGGCTGGCGAAGGTCTCATGCCGCCCGCCGTGCTGGTCGATCGCGCCGGCCTCGACGAACTGGCCGGTCTCGTAGTCCATTTCCCAGACGTGGACGTCGGCCAGGGTCAGGGCCAGGTTCAACCGCTGCTCCGAGCGCGCGGAGAGCTCGAACGCCCGGTCGCGGGCCTGGGCGGCCTCGGCCCGGGCCC
>JANPKX010000639.1:0-2229 GCA_031426235.1 Alphaproteobacteria bacterium
GGCGCCGCCCTGGTCGCTCATCGCATAGAGACTGGCGCCGTCGGCCGCCCACATGGGCCACAGCCGCTTGCCGCCCGTGCCCAGCAGGCGCCGGTAGGGCGCGCTGGCGGCGAGGGGTTTCAACCACAGCTCGGCCTCGTCGATGTGGGCATGACCGTTGCGCCACCACTGGGTGTTGGCCGCCCCCTTGGCCATCAGCGCGACCGTCTGGCCGTCCGGCGACGGTGCGGCGTGGAACTCGTTCAGATAGCGCTCGCCGCTCACGGCCTGGGGCGTACCGCCGGCAGCCGGAACGCGGAATACATCGCCCAGCCGCGCGACATCCCGGGCGCTGGACGTGAAATACAGCCAGCGGCCGTCGCGCGACCAGCCGTCCAGCGTCTCGCCGGCGTCGGAAAATGTGACCCGGCGGACCTGCCCGGCGCCCAGAGTCAGAACGTAAAGGTTGGCCGCGCCGTTGCGGTTGGAGGTGAAGGCCAGCTCGCGGCCGTCGGGCGAAAACAGCGGCCGGCCTTCGGTGGCGGCGTCGGTCACCAGCAGGCTGGCGGTGCCGCCCGCCGCAGGGACGGTCCAGATGTCGCCGCCCGACACGAACGCGATCTCGGCCCCGTCCGGCGACAGGGAAGGCTCGGCCAGGGTCGGGCGCGGCGCGGCATGTGCTGAGACGGCGGCCAGTGTGGCGGCGGCCAGAAGACCCGTGAAGGCGCGACGCAAGCCCATGGACGCTCCGGTGACGACGACCCAGGTTTACGAGTGCGCGGCGACCTGCGCTAGAGGCGGTCCTCAGTCCTTGGCGCGTTCCTGGTACGAGCCGTCCTCGGTCAGGATCACCACGCGCGTGCCGGCGGCGATGTAGGGGGGGACCAGGATCCGGGCCCCGTTGCTCAGGATCGCCGGCTTGTAGGACGACGAGGCGGTCTGGTTCTTCACTGCCGGCTCGGTCTCGACGATCTCGAACGTCACCAGGCGCGGCAGCTCCAGCGCGATCGGCGTTCCCTCGTGGGTGGACAGCGTCACCGTCATGCCGTCCTGCAGCCACGGCGCGGCGTCGCCCACGATGTCCGGCGTGCAGACCACCTGATCGTAGGTCTCCGGGTTCATGAAGTGGAAGCCCTCGCCGTCCTCGTAGAGGAAGGTGTAGTTGCGATCGTCGACGAAGGCCCGCTCGACCTGCTCGGTGGTGCGCCACCGCTCCGACACCTTCACCCCGTCCGAGATGCGGCGCATGTTGAGCTGGGTGACGGGCGTGCCCTTGCCGGGATGGATGTTCTCGGCGGTCAGAACGACGTAGAGCCTGCCGTCCATGTCGACGACGGAGCCCTTCCGGAGCGAGCTCGCGATGACTTTGACCATGGGTCCTCAGAGTCTGTGGCGGACCGCGCGGGCAGGCCGCAGTGATTCCGCTGATGAAAATCTCGTGGCGCCCCTATAGCGATTGACGCCGAAATCTCCAGCCCCCACCCGGTTTGCGCCATTGTCCGGTCCCGAATCCTCCCCGTGGTGGTCCCCAGAGCGCCGGCTGGACCGGCAGCCGTTCCTGGCGGCGCGCGGCCGCATCACGCGGGCGATGAGGGCGTGGTTCGAGCACCAGGGCTTCACCGAGGTCGAACCCGCGGCCCTGCAGGTCTCGCCGGGCAATGAGACGCACCTGCACGCCTTTGCGACGCAGGCGATCGACGGCGCGGGGGCGGCGCGCACGCTCTACCTGCACACCTCGCCGGAGTTCGCGTGCAAACGGCTGCTGGCCTCGGGCGAGCGGGCGATTTTCACCCTGGGCAAGGTCTGGCGCAATCGCGAGCGGGGGCCGCTGCACCATCCCGAGTTCACGATGCTGGAGTGGTATCGGGCCGGCGCAGACTACGAGGCGCTGATGGACGATTGCGCCGCGCTGCTGCGGCTAACCGCGGAAGCGGCGGGCGTCGCGGTGCTGCGGTTCCGGGGCGCGCAGGCCGATCCGTTCGCCCGCCCGGAACGGCTGACCGTGGCCGAGGCGTTCGCACGCCACGCCGGGATCGACCTCTTCGCCGACCTCCCCGCCCAGGCCCGGGCGGCGGGGATCCGAACCGCGCCGGACGACACCTGGGCCGACGTGTTCAGCCGCGTGATCGTGGAGAAGGTGGAGCCGAATCTGGGCCACGGCCGAGCCACGATCCTCTGCGAATACCCGGCCTCGGAGGCTGCCCTGGCGCGTCCGAAGCCCGGCGATGGACGGGTGGCGGAGCGGTTCGA
>JANPKX010000640.1:0-4718 GCA_031426235.1 Alphaproteobacteria bacterium
CTGGCCCGCCTGCGGGAATGAGCCATCCAGCGACTCGAAGATCGTTTCCTCGCCGTCCAGCAGATCCATGGAGTGCTGGGCGAAGTAGCCCATCCGGACGCTGGCGCCGATGCCGACCGTGCCCTGGTCGGGCGCGGTGGCGCCGGCCACGAGCTTAAGCAAGGTCGACTTGCCTGCTCCGTTGGCGCCCAGGACGCACCAGCGTTCCTTGCGGCGCACCAGGAAGTCGAGGCCTTCATAGATCGGCTGGGCGCCATAGCCCTTGTGGACCTTGCGCAGGCTGATGACGTCGTCCCCCGAGCGTGGCGGGCTCCGGAATTCGAACTGGACCGTCTGGCGACGGCGCGGCGCCTCGACGCGTTCGATTTTGTCCAGTTTCTTGACGCGGCTTTGCACCTGGGCGGCGTGGCTGGCCCGCGCCTTGAACCGCTCGATGAACTTGATTTCCTTCGCCAGCATGGCCTGCTGGCGCTCGTACTGCGCCTGGCGCTGCTGCTCGCCGAGCGCACGCTGCTGGTCGTAGAAATCGAGATCGCCCGAGTAGGTAATCAGCGAGCCGCCGTCGATCTCGACCACCTTGCCGATGATGCGGTTCATGAAGGCGCGGTCGTGCGAGGTCATCAAGAGCGCGCCACTATAGCTCTTGAGGAAGGCCTCAAGCCAGATCAGGCTTTCCAGGTCGAGGTGGTTGCTGGGTTCGTCCAGCAGCATGCCGTCGGGCCGCATCAGCAGGATGCGGGCCAGCGCCACGCGCATCTTCCAGCCGCCTGACAAGAGGCCGACGTCACCGTCCATGCGTTCCTGGCTGAAGCTCAGGCCTGCCAGCACCTCGCGCGCCCGCGCGTCCAGCGCATAGCCGTCCAGCTCCTCGAAGCGCTCCTGCACCTCGCCATAGCGTTCCATAGTTGCGTCCAGCCGGTCGGCCTGGTCTGGATCGACCATGGCCGCCTCGAGGCTGGACATCTCGGCGGCCAGGGCGCTGACCGGCCCGACGCCGTCCATCACCGCGGCGACCGCGCTCTGGCCCGACATTTCGCCGACGTCCTGGCTGAAGTAGCCGATGGTCATGCCGGGATCGATCACGACCAGTCCGTCGTCGGGCTGCTCCTGCCCGGTGATCATGCGGAACAGGGTCGTCTTGCCGGCGCCGTTCGGGCCGACCAGCCCGACCTTTTCGCCCTTCTGGACGCCCATGGAGGCGTCGATGAACAGGATCTGGTGGCCGTTCTGCTTGGAGATGTTGTCGAGGCGGATCATGGGGCGGTTTGCTAGCGCGGGGGCGACGGGAGCGCCAGCCTCGCCGCCCCAGACGGCGCTAGTCTTCCAGCGTGTAGCCGAGCTTCAGGCTGACCTGGAAGTGGGCGACCTGCTGGTCTTCGACGTGGCCCCGCACCTCGGTCACTTCGAACCAGCGGATATTGCGTCGGTTCTCGGCCGCCTTGGCGACGCCCGTGCGGATCGCGTCATCGACGGAGGTCTTGGACGTACCAACGATTTCGCTGATGCCGTAGGTTTCTTCGCTCATGGGAACTCCTGCTTTGAAGCTTAGGAGTGCTCAAGCCAGCCAATCAGTTCCGGCCCGAACTCATCGCGCCTGGATCACCGGCACATGTCCCGCCGACCCGAGCGGCGCGAGCCCCGTCAGCCGCGGATCATCCGCGATCTCCACCTGGCGGCGAAAGGGGGTGAAGCCGGAGCGGATGTAGAACGCCGGGGCGCTGGGGCTGTCGAGGGTGCAGGTGTGGACCCAGAACCGGCGGATAGGCTGGGACCAGGCCCGTTCGATGGCGCGGTTCATCATCCAACGCGCCGCGCCGCCGCCGATCAGCCCCCCGGTGACGCCGAAGTAGGTGAGTTCGCAGGTCTCGGCCTCGCGGAAGTCGAGCTCCAGGATGCCAAGCCCCTCGGCCGCCTCGAGGCGGTAGACCTCGACCTTAGGGTCTTTGATGTCGGCGAGCAGCATCTCGCGCGGGGCGACGAGGCGGGTGTGCCAGAGCCAGTCGGTCCCGACCGCACGATAGAGCGCCAGATAGTCTTCCGGCGAGGGGTCGTTCAGCCGCCGCAGAGTCCAACGCGCGTCCTCGACCTCGGGGCGCAGGGGCGGGCGCTCGAACATCTCCAGCGATGTGACGATGTCGGCGACCTTCCCGGCCGGGACGTCATGGAGGCCATCGGCCAGCATCAGGCGTCCAGCTCGATGACGACGGGCACATGATCGGACGGCTTATCCCAGGCGCGCACGTCGCGGTGGATCGAGATCCCGGTCAGGAGATCGGCCGCCTGGGGGGAGAGCAGGGCGTGGTCGATCCGGATGCCGTTGTTCCGCTGCCAGGCGCCGGCCTGATAGTCCCAGAAGGTATAGGCGCCGGCTGAGCCGTCGGCCTCCAGGAAGGCTTCGGTGAGGCCGAGGTTCTTCAGCGCCCGGAAGGCAGCGCGGCTCTCGGGGCGGAAGAGGGCGTCGCCGACCCAGTTGTCCGGGTTCTCCGCGTCTCGCCGCTCGGGAATCACGTTGTAGTCGCCCAGGATCGCGAAGGGCTCTTCCCAGACGAGCAGGTCGCGGGCGCGGGCGTGTAGGCGCGCCATCCAGTCCAGCTTGTAGGCGAACTTGGGGGTGTCCACGGGATTGCCGTTGGGCAGGTAGATGCCGATCACCCGGACCGGGCGGGGTCCCGATACCACCGCCTCGATGTAGCGCGCCTGCTCATCGGTGTCGTCGCCGGGCAGCCCGCGCCGCACGTCCTCCAGCGGCTGTTTCGACAGCATGGCGACGCCGTTGTAGGTCTTCTGCCCGTGGACGGCGACGTTGTAGCCAAGCCTCTCGAAGGCCTCAGACGGGAACTTCTCGTCGACGCACTTGATCTCCTGCAGGACAGCGACGTCGGGGTTGGCTTCTTCGAACCACCGCAACACCGTTTCCAGCCGGGCGTTGACCGAGTTCACATTCCAGGTGGCGATGCGCATTGACGGCTCCGTTAACCGGGCGGACGCTAGAGGTCGGCGGCGGTCGCCTCAAGGCCGCGTGAGGCGGGACGCGTCGATGAGGGTGTTGATCCTGGCGGCCTGCGCCGCCCTGCTGGCCGGCCCAGCGATGGCCGCGACCTGCGCGCCTGCGACCCTGACCAAGGTGATCACCCGGACGGTGGGGCCCGATATCGCGCCGGGCAGCTTCCAGGCTCAACCGATGGTGCTGTACCGCAAGGGCGCGGGGCAGATGCGCATGGAGGAGGCGGCCGACCCCACGCAGAGGCTGCATGTGATGATCGTGGCTTCAGCGCCCGACGTGTGGTCGGTCAACCGCTTCGACAACACCGGCCGGCACACGGTCGATCCCGGGCCGACCTACGATGTTCACGCGCCGATCGTGACGGGGCAGGGTGTGCCCGCGAAGTTCATGGAACTGGAGTACGGCTGTGAGGCCGCCTTCGCCAAGGGTCGAGGCTATGAGGCCGGGAGCCGGGCCGTCGACGGCCGGACCGCCCGCATCTACGCCATGACCGAGGGCCGGCATCGGCTCGAGATCCTGCTGTCGGGGCGCGACGAGCCTGTGGAGGTCGCCTACTTCCAGGAGGGCCGCGCCCTGCTGACGATCCGCTACGACCGCTACCAGACCGGCCTGCCGGACGATCCGAGCTTATTCCGGAAGCCCGAGGGGGTGGTGTATGAAACGGCCCGGTGAAGGGCCGTCCGGCATGCCTCAGATCGAGAAGCTGACCCCGCAGCCGCAGCTGGACTTGGCGTTGGGGTTGCGGATCTTGAATTCCGCGCCGGCCAGCTCGTCGATGTAATCGATGACAGAGCCTTTCAGGAAGGCCAGGGACATCTCGTCGACCAGGGCTGACGAGCCCTCCAGCTCGATGCGAAGATCATCGGACTGGGCCTCGTCGACGAGGTCGAACAGGTACTGGAACCCCGAGCAGCCGCCGCCCTCGACCGCGACGCGCAGCATCAGCGGTCGGCCTTCGCGCACCCCGATGTCGTGGATGCGCCGGGCGGCGGAACTGGAGAGCGTGACGTCGGTCGTGGTCATGGCGATTAGACGAACCTGTGGCCTGGACTATATGAGGGCGCTGACGGCTTCGACCAAGGGGCCACTTTAGAACGGTTCGATGGCTTCCTCCAGTCCTGCCCCAACCCGACCGGCTCCCGCCCCCTATGCGGAGGGCTTTTCCGTCTCGCACGGTCGCAAGGTCGAGGAGGCGCCCAGCCGCACCCGCACCGACTTCGCCCGCGACCGCGACCGGATCATCCATTCGACGGCGTTCCGCCGCCTGAAGGAGAAGACCCAGGTCTTCGTGGCGCACGAGGGCGACCACTTCCGCACCCGGTTGACCCACAGCCTGGAGGTCGCCCAGATCGCCCGGTCGCTGGCGACCGCCCTGGGGCTCGACGCCGACCTGGCGGAAACGATCGCCCTGGCCCACGACCTGGGGCACCCGCCGTTCGGCCACGCGGGCGAGGACGAGCTGCAGATTCAGATGCAGGGCCGCGGCGGCTTCGACCACAATGTTCAGACGTTCCGGGTGGTGACCAAGCTGGAGCGCCGCTATCCGCGCTTCGACGGGCTGAACCTGACCTGGGAGACCCTGGAAGGGGTGATCAAGCACAACGGGCCGGTGGTGGACCAGCTGGCCAAGCCGTCTTGGAGCGCGATCTTGGAATTCGACGCCGAGTACGGCCTGCGCCTGGACACCTGGGCGTCGGCGGAGGCCCAGGTCGCC
>JANPKX010000641.1:0-7111 GCA_031426235.1 Alphaproteobacteria bacterium
GTCGCCCTCGATCCTGGAGATGTCGAGGACGTCGTCCAGGAGCGCCGCCAGGTTCTTGCCCGACGTCTGGATGAGGCTGACCATTTCGTGCTGTTCGACGTCCAGGTCGGACTGGTTCAGCACGCTGGCCACACCCACCACGCCATTCAGGGGCGTGCGCAGCTCGTGGCTCATGTTGGCCAGGAACTGGCTCTTGGCCCGGCTCGCGGCAGACGCCTCCCGGCGCGCCTCATCCATTTCGTGCAGCGTAAGCCGATGCTCGCATTCATTGGAGGCCAGCCCCGCCAGCATTCCGAGCCTCTCAGCCAGCGCGCGATCGAATCCCCTGGGGTGGTCGGAGATGACGCAGACCGTCCCGATCCGCTGGCCTCGAACGGTCACTGGCGCGCCGGCGTAGAAGCGGATGTGTGGCGCCCCCAGCACGAGCGGGTTGGCTGAGAACCGGGGGTCGGCCGCGGCGTCGGCCACCCACATCACGCCCTCCTGGGCGATAGCATGAGCGCAGAAGGCGTCGTCACGGGGGGTTTCGGACGCATCCAACCCCAGCTTCGCCTTGAACCACTGGCGGTGCGCGTCGACCAGCGACACCAGCGCAATCGGCGTCCCCGCGAGGCTCCGGGCCAGCGCCACGACGTTGTCGAACGCGACCTCGGGCGGCGTGTCGAGGAGCGCAAGACTGCGTAGCAACACTAGCCTCGCGTCTTCGCTCGCCTGGCTGGAATCGCCGTCGTTTCCGGAGGTTGTCATCAGTATGGTCTTAGTCGCCATTCTTTGAATCCAGTTCGCCCCGCGGCCGGGTCGCCGGCCGCGGGGCATGGGGTTAGCTGGCGAGGAAGTTTTCCATCTC
This sequence comes from Alphaproteobacteria bacterium, assembly GCA_031426235.1. Taxonomy (GTDB): domain Bacteria; phylum Pseudomonadota; class Alphaproteobacteria; order Caulobacterales; family Caulobacteraceae; genus Phenylobacterium. The sequence continues at coordinate 848 of JANPKX010000641.1, forward strand.
GGTGCTGAGCGCTTCGGCCTGGACCGCCAACTCGCCGGAGGCGTTCAGCAGCTCTCCCGACGCCGCGCTCGTCTGGCTGACGGCTTCGCTCACGCCAGTGATATTCAGCGAAACCTGTTCGGTGCTGGTGGCGGCCTCGACCACGTTGGCCGAGATTTCGGCGGTTGCGGCGGACTGCTCCTCGACGGCGCTGGCGATCGCCGACGCGATGTCGGCGACTTTGCGGATGGTGTCGGCGATGCCCTGGATCGCCGTCACCGAGGTGGCGGTGGCGGCTTGCATAGCTGAGACCTGGGACGAGATCTCGTGGGTGGCCTTGGCGGTCTGGTCGGAGAGACTTTTGACCTCCGAGGCCACGACCGCAAAGCCCTTGCCGGCGTCGCCGGCGCGGGCGGCCTCGATCGTGGCGTTCAGCGCCAGCAGCTTGGTCTGTCCGGCGATGTTGTTGATCAGGGTGACCACATTGCCGATCTTCTGGGCCGCCTCCGCCAGGGTCTGGATCGAGGTGCTGGTCCTGTCCGTCTCGGCGACCGCCTGCTGGGTGATCATGGTGGACTGGCTGACCTGGCGCGCGATTTCGCTGATCGAAGCCGACAGTTCCTCGCCCGCCGCCGCCACGGTCTGGACGTTGGTGGAGGCGACCTGCGAGGCCGCGGCGACGGATCCGGCCTGACGGGTGGCCTGTTCGGCGGTCTTGGCCATGGCCTCGGCCGTCGCGCGCATCTCTGACGCCGCGGACGCTACAATGCCGGAGATCTGCTGCACCCGCTCGGCCACCTTGCGTTGCTCGGTGATATTGGTTGCGTATTTGACGACCTTGAACGGACGCCCGTTGGAATCGAAGATCGGGTTGTAGCTGGCCTGGATCCAGACATCGCGACCGCCGCGGGCAAGGCGCCGGTACTGCCCGGCGTCATACTCGCCACGCCCCAGCTTGTCCCAGAAGAGCCGGTACTCCACCGACTGGCTGAACGCGGGATCGACGAACATGCTGTGTCGATGGCCGACGATGTCTTCCAGGCGATAGTCGAACGTCTTCAGGAAGTTCTCGTTGGCGTGGATCACCTCGCCGTCCATCGAGAACTCGATCACGGCCTGCGCCTTGTTGAGCGCCACCAGCATACCCTCATGCTTGCGGGCCTCCGTGACGTTGTCCCACTCCAGGATGTTGCCGACGTAGGCGCCGGCATCGTTCAGGACGGAGCTGATCCGCAGGGAAAACCGCAGGTCCCCGACGCTGATCTCCGCCTTGTGGGGAACGTCGCGTGGGGTCGCGAGCAACTGCCGCTGGTGCGCCGGATTCTTGTGGAAGCCGTCGATACAGGTTCCGATCAGCGCCGCGCAATTCATGTTGGGAAAGGTTTTCTGGAACAGCGCCGCGTTGTTCTGCATCAACTGGGTCGTCGCGTCGTTAACCCGAGTGACGATGAGGTCGCGATCGACCATCATCACGGCCACCGAGGTCTTTGCCAGGGCGGTTCTGGCGAACGCGAAATCAAGGGCCTCCTGGTGAAGCTCGAAGTCTTCGACAGGGTCAATTCTTGCGGCGGCGGCGGTCATGATTGGGGTTCCTTGACGTTCGTTGTCCCGGTGGGGAGGTTTCGACATTGAGGATCGAGGGCGCGCGCGAGCGGCCCGACGAATGGCGGATCAGGGGGCATGGACGCCTCCCAGGTTCAGCACTTGCTCGACGTTGAGGATGAGCAGCAGGTCACCTTCGAGTCGGTAGAGGCCATCGCAGAGCCCGCGCCAGTGCGCGGACATGGTCACGGGACTGGCCTCGTGGCTGTCGGCCGTCAGCCACAGCACATCCCCAACGTCATCGACGAGGAGCGCATAAAGCTCGCCCATCCGATCCACGATGACGCTCATGAAGCCGCCCGCCTCATCGCGGGCTTCCATGCGGAGGCGGCGACGCAGGTCGATGGCCGTGACAATACGGCCTCGCAGGTTCAGGGAACCGGCGACCTCGGGCGGCGCAAGAGGCACCCGATTGATCTCGGTCTCGGCGATGACATCCTGGACCCGCAGGACGGGCACCCCGAACCATTGGGCGCCGACGCGGACCGATACGAAGCCGTCTATCGTGCCCGCCGCGGCGGGCTCGCCCGTATGTACTGTCACGCCGCACCCCGCAGGTCTTCGTCAAAGGTTTCGGCAACCGCCTGCAGCATACTGGCGACGTCGCGGCCATCGCTCGCGGGCGAAAGATTTTCGCGTCCGAGTCCCAGGAAGGGGGTGCGGTGCCAGTTCGTGGCGCTTTGCAGCACCGCCGCCAGCTTCCGGGTGGACGGCCCCCGGTGGGAGCTGTCGGCCAGGATGAGATTGAAGGTCTCGCCGCGTGCGTGGAGAGCCAGCGCCGCGTCGGCATCAGGGGCCACGAACACGTCGTAGCCGGCCTGCCGCAGCATCGGTTGAAGCAACAGCTCGCTGAAGGGACTCTGGTCGATGACCAGCAGGCGTTTTGCGCCGTGCGCCGGGGCCGGATCAGCCGGAATCGGATCGATCTCGCCGGTGGCGCCGCGCCAGAGGTAAGCGACGTCGATCAGTTCGGTGGCGACCCCGTCGACGATCAGGCTGCCCAAGGCGCCATCGCTCGACGGGCCAAGGTCCAAAACCATGGAGCTTTCGACGATATCGATGATCTCGCTGACCAGCAGGCCAACGGAACGGTCGTCGCGGGCGAATACCAGCAGGGGGCGCCGAACGCCGTCGCCCCACAGCAGCGGCTGGTTCGCGATCACGCCGATCACCGGCATCAGGTGGCCGCGATACTGGATCACCGTGCGTCCACCGACGCTTTCCAGCTGGCTCTCGTCGATTTCCTCGATCCTGGCGACGCTGCCGAGCGGCGTGGCCTTGAGCGCTCCATCGGCGGACCGGAACACCAGGATGGCCGGCTTGTTTTCGGCGACGACCGCGCCGGGAATCTCGTCGTCCTGGAGGGCGCCGCTCGCGACTTGCCCCGCGCCCGTCTCGAGCGAGATGCCCTTGAAGTCGAGGATCAGGATGACCGCGCCATCGCCCAGAATGGTTGCGCCGGAGTAGAGCTTCAGGTGGCGCAGCACGGTGGCCACCGGCTTGACGACGATTTCCTCGGTGTCGAACACGCGATCAACGATGATGCCGAACGTGAATGCGCCGACCTTGGCGACCACGATGCACGGTTCGCTGGCCGGCGTCCCGCCGGGGTCTAGACCCAGTAGCGTCTGCAGCGAGACGAGCGGAAGCAGGCGGTCGCGTAGCCGCAGCACGGCCGCCCCATCGATGTACTCTATGTTCCGACCCGATCCGTCGCTGGCGCTGACCAGCTCGACCACGGACGACTGCGGCATCGCGAAGCGCTCGCCGCAACATTCGACGATGAGCGCGGAGACGATCGTCAGGGTCAGGGGTATGCGGATCGTGAAGCGGGCCCCCTGGCCTTCAAGGGACGACACTTCGATGGCGCCGCCGATCTTCTCGATGTTCGTGCGCACGACGTCCATGCCGACCCCGCGGCCGGACACGGCCGTGACGGCGCTCGCCGTGGAGAAGCCGGCGGCGAAGATGAAGCGCCGGACATCGGCGTCGGACATGGCCTCGATCTCGGCTGCGGGGGCCAGGCCGCTGGCGATCGCCTTTGCGCGGATCTTGGCGGCCGGCAGGCCGCGACCGTCGTCCCCGACCTCGATGACGATCGCCCCGCCCTCATGGCGCGCAGTCAACATGATACGGCCCACGGGGGCCTTGCCAGCGGCCACCCGCTCTGCCGGCGTTTCCAGGCCATGGTCCACCGCATTGCGGATCATGTGAGTGAGCGGATCCTTGATCAGCTCGAGGACCTGACGGTCGAGTTCGGTGTCCTGACCGACCATGGAAAGGTCGATCTGCTTACCAAGATCCTTGGCCAGGTCGCGGACCAGCCGTGGCAGCTTTGACCACGCGCCGCTGATCGGCTGCATGCGGGTGGTCATGACACCCTCCTGCAACTCGCTGGTCACCTGGTTCAGCCGATTGAGGGGCGCCGCGAATGGACTTTCCGGGTCGAGGCGCAGCGTCTGGATCAGCTGGTTGCGGATCAGCACGAGCTCGCTGACCACAGTCATCAAGTGTTCCAGGGCATCTACGCTTACCCTGATCGTCTGGCTGATCGAGGCGGCGTCCCCCTCGGGCCGATCCGACGCCTTCGCCTCGAGCTGAGCGACAGCAACGGCCGGCTCCGGCGTGGGGTCTGACGACTTGGGGCGCGGCGGATCAATGCGGATGGTCAGCTCGTCGACCGCCGCCTGCGGCGCGCCCAGCTTCAAGAGCGCGTCGGTAATGAGGTCCAGAACCCGCGGCGTGACGTCGGCGCCACCCGCGCCTGGAGCGATGTCCATAAGCCGGCGCTGAAAATCCGCCCCCCCGCCGGAACCTCGCGCTGCGGCGATGGCGCCGTGCCGCAGCGCGGCCTGTAGTCGGTCGCGATCAGCTTCGGCGAAGATCGCGCCGAACGCCTGGTCTTGGAGTTCGTCGAGAATCATCTCGCAGGCGGCGTCCAGGCTGGCGTCGCCGCCCAGCTGGTCAACCAGGGGTCGGCCATCCGCAGCGGATTTGGCCGCGGCGACCGCGGGCTCGGCCCACGCCTCGCCGGCCAGCACACCGTCCAGGCGTGCAATCAGCGCAGAATCGTCGCCTCGGGGTTCCGCGCCGTCGGCAGCGAGGGTGTCGATCAGGGTTCGGATGAGATCGACCGTCTCCAGGACTGCGGAGACGGCGTCCGGCGTCACGGCCAGGTCGCCGTCGCGAAAGGCCCCTAGGACGTTCTCGGCGGAATGGGCGACGGTTTGCAGGCGGGTCAGACCCAGGAAGCCGCACGTGCCCTTGATGGTGTGAACGAGCCGGAAGATTCCGCTGAGCAGACCCGGGTCTCCAGGGTTCCGCTCGAAGTGGACGAGTTCGCCATCGAGCGCCTCGATCCCCTCCCGGGTTTCAGCGATGAAGTCGTTGATAAGATCGTCCAAGCGCATCCCCCGACAGATCTCATTAGTCAGACCTGATGAGCTAGAAACGCGTTTCGAGGTTAACAATCGAAAAAGGTGATCTGTAATTGCAAAATTTGGCCTTACATACGTACATATACGTACGTATCTATACAGACGACCAAACTATACTACGAGCGTCATACTTCGATACGTTGGTATTCATGATACGTTGTTATTTGAATTCTGTTCCTGCGATAGCTTTTCGTTATTGAATTTCGAGAACGATTGTTTTCACGCACGGCCTTGGCCGGAAGACGTGGCAGGAGGGTTTGAGCATGGCTCTGGATTTCGGCATGAGGGTTCTCGTGATCGACGATTACAAGACGATGGTCCGGATCATTCGAAGCCTGCTGCAGCAGCTCGGATTTCAGAACATCGACGACGCCTGCGACGGGCCTACCGCCCTGCAGATGATCCGCTCGCATGAGTACGGGCTGATCCTCTCCGACTGGAACATGAGCCCGATGACGGGCTACGACCTGCTCACCATGGTCCGGGCGAACGCGGCCAGCGCCAAGGTGCCGTTCGTTATGGTGACCGCGGAGGCGAAGACCGAAAACGTGGTCGCCGCGCGCAAGGCCGGCGCCAACAACTACATCATCAAGCCCTTCACCCTGGCCGTGCTGAAACAGAAGCTCACCACGGTGTTCGGCGAGTTCTGAGATGAGTGTCGACGATCAGGTCAACCTCATCACCGCCGAGTTGCAGGATGCCGCCGATCGCATCGTCTCGTCGGCGATGCTCGGATTGAGTCTGGTGAAGCAAGTCGCCGCCGAGGAGCTTGCGGGCCCGCTCAGAGACGCCCTGAACGTGATCCTGGCGACCTGCGCTTTCCAGGACCTCGCGGGGCAACGGCTGGCGCTCCTCGCCGACGCCATCGCCAGCCGGCCCCCCGCAGACGATCCGCTGCTGAACGGCCCGGCCCAGCCAGGCGAAGGTCTGAACCAGGACAGCGCGGACGCAGCCTTCGCCTTGGCGGGAGAGGCCGATGTCTGAGGAGACTGGTCTGGAGCCCTCGGGGGTTGCCGCCCGGCCCGCCGGAAGGCGCCTCGACCTGAAGAATGCCAGGCTGCTGATCATTGATGACAGTCAGCAGGCGCTGGAGATCCTGGCTCAGGCTCTGCTCGGCTTCGGAGTGCGCAATCCGACCCAGGCGCGCAGTTGCGAGGAGGTCGTGCGGCTCGTTGAGCGCGAAACCTTCGATCTGCTCATTCTCGACGGCGAAATGCCGATGCAGGACGGCTTCGACCTGACGGCC
>JANPKX010000642.1:0-3038 GCA_031426235.1 Alphaproteobacteria bacterium
ACGAATCGATCGCCTGAACAGAGAGCGCCCGCGGTCGACCAACCAATTCAAAGGGCTTGTGCGTGCACGTGGTGATGACAGGCGGCAACGCCGGGATCGGGCTCGTGGCGGCGCGCGAGATCTTGGCGGGAGGAGCGGACCTGACCCTTGGCGTACGGGCCTCGGCGAGCGCCCCTGCCGGCCTACGGAGCGGCGCCCGTCTTGAGGCCCTGGACCTGGCCGACCTTCGCGCTGTGGATGGGTTCGCGGAGCGGATCATGGCGCTGTCGCCCATCGACGCCCTGGTGCTAAACGCCGGGCTTCAGGTCGTGTCGGGCGCCCGCAGCGCCCAGGGACTGGAACTCAGTTTCGCGGTCAACCACCTGGCGCACTTCCGGCTGATTCAGCGGCTTTCGGGCCGGCTCGCGCCGAACGCTCGGGTGATCCTGACCTCCAGCGGCACCCACGATCCGGAGGAGAAGACCCCCATTCCGCCGCCGAAGCATGCGGACGCCCGCAGGCTCGCCCATCCGGAAACCGACCCCGAGCGCGACGCCGATCCCGGTCGCGCCGGGCGCCGGGCCTATGCCACGTCCAAGCTCTGCAATGTGATGACCGCGCGTGAACTTGCGCGTCGCTGGGCCAGTGCGAGGCCTGACGTCGCGGTGATGGCGTTCGACCCTGGCTTCACCCCGGGCACCGGATTGGCCCGCGACTATCCGGGCGTGGCGTCCTTCCTGTTCCGCCATGTGCTGCCGCTGGTGGTGCGGGGCAAACGGACAAGTACGCCCACGAACTCGGGGCGCTTGCTGGCCCGGTTGGCGACGGGACCCGCCTACGCCGTCTCGCGGGGCGGATACTTCACCGTGCGCGGCAAGGCCTTGCTGGACGTGCCGCCGTCGACATTAGCCCACAACGATGAGGCCTGCGCCCGGCTGTGGGACGACAGCTTGGCGCTGCTGGTCGAAGCTGGCCATCCTTGACTCACGGCGGCCCGCCCGCCATACACCGCGCCTTCCAGCCGCCGGGGCAACCCGAGTGGTCGGAGATCTATGACGGGTGATGCAAGGCCGCCGTTGAAATCGCGTTCTCTTCAAGAGGACGCCGGCCCGTGTCGAACAGAGAGCTATCCATGTCCAAGCGCCACAGCGCCAAGTATAAACTCGACCGCCGGATGGGCGAAAACATCTGGGGTCGCCCGAAGTCCCCCATCAACTCGCGCGCCTATGGCCCCGGCCAGCACGGCCAGCGCCGTAAGTCCAAGGTCTCGGACTTCGGCCTGCAGCTCCGCGCCAAGCAGAAGCTGAAGGGCTATTACGGCAACATAACCGAGAAGCAGTTCGTCCGCATCTACAAGGACGCCGCCAGCCGCAAGGGCAACACCTCGGAGAACCTGATCTCGCTGCTGGAAAGCCGCCTGGATGCGGTGGTGTACCGCGCCAAGTTCGTGCCGACCCCGTTCGCGGCCCGCCAGTTCGTCAACCACGGCCACGTGTTGGTCAACGGCAAGCGCGTGAACATCGCCTCCTATCGCGTGAAGCCCGGCGACGTGGTTTCGGTGCGCGAGCGTTCGCGCAACATGGCCCTGGTGCTGGAAGCCCTGCAGTCCGGCGAGCGCGACACGCCGGAATACATCACCGTCGACGGCAAGGGCATGGCGGCGACCTTCGTCCGCGCGCCGGAACTGTCGGAAGTGCCTTATCCGGTGAAGATGGAACCCAACCTCGTGGTCGAATTCTACGCGTCCTAACCGACGCTGACCGACCAGACTGATATTGCGAAGGCCCCGGAGCGATCCGGGGCCTTTTGCACGAGTGCGGAGTGTGGCCAAGTCTGAGCATGGATCGACGGATCTTCCTGGCCTCCGCCCTGGCGATCGGCGGCTGCGCGGGCATCCCCCCGACGATTGTGCCATCCCAGCCCAGCATGACCGAGCTGGAGCCGCTTTACCGCGCCGAAGCCGGACGCGCGGGTTTGAGCCTAAGCGTCGCTTCCAACGGCTGTACCACCCGCGACGACTTCGCCGTGTATGCCGAGCGGCGCCCCGAGGGGGTCTGCCTCGCGTTCGGGCGCAGGCGCATCGACACCTGCCGGTCCTTCGCCATGGGGCGGACGGACCTGGTTTTCACCTGGCGGGAGCTCGGGATCGAGCCCCGGTCGCGGGTGATCCTGCTAAACCCGCTGGTCGCCTGGACCGGACCCGGCGGCTGACGGCGGATCGGGCTCGACGCCGTTGCGGGGCAGGGCGTAAGGCAACTCCGCCTGCAGCCAATCGATCACCTTCTCCCGGATCTCGGCGCGCAGCTCGATGGAGTCCGCGGCGTTGCGGGCGCTGACCTGGCAGCGGATTTCCATGTTCTTCTCGCGGATCTCGTTGACCTGAATCCGCAGCAGCCGCTGGTCCCAGAGCGGGGAGGCGTGCACGATCGCCTCAACCTTGCCCCGCAGCAGGCTGACCGGCACGCGCTGGTCCACATTGAGCATGACGTCGGCGTCGAGGTTAGACGACTCGCGCGTCCAGTTCTGGAACGGCTGTTCAAGGAACACCTTCAGCGGCACGATCATCCGGCGAAGATCGCGCAGACGGACGACCACGTACGTGGCCTTGATCTCCTCGACCTGGCCGACCTCGTTGTTGACGGTGATGGTGTCGTCGATGCGGATCGGCTGTGTGAAGGCGATCTGGATGCCGGCCAGGATGTTCGACAACACCGGCTGCAGGGCCAGACCGACGATGAGGCTGGCCGCTCCGCCCGCCGCCAGCAGGCTGACGCCGATCTGCTTGACGCCGGGTATGGTCATCAAGGCCGCCGCGAGGGTGACCATCAGCACGGCGACATTGGCCGCGCGCCGCAGGATCCGCGTCTGGGTCAGCATCTTGCGGGCGTGCAGGTTGTCGGCCACGTCGGTCCGATGACGGCGCATGTAGATCGCCGAGCCGATGTCGAAGGCGGTCATGACGATCCAGCCCAGCAGCAGGATGAAGGCGACGAGCAGGCCGTGCTGGAGCAACGATTCGATGCGCGGCGGGATCGGCGCGATGCGCATCGAGATGCTCA
>JANPKX010000643.1:0-2525 GCA_031426235.1 Alphaproteobacteria bacterium
GCCGGTGCCCGCACCTGAGGGCGCTGCCCGACCGCGAGCTCAAGGCCTTTCCGCCCACCTGGGTGGTCGCGCCGCTCTACGTGGAAGCCAGACTCCCGGTTGGAGGCTCTGCCTTCGCCGCGGTCAGCTTCCTGCAACTGATCGGCATCACCAGCGACCGCGACCCCGACTGGCGCAGCCGCCTGCCGCCGGTCTAGTCTAGGGGCTATGATGTACCGTCGAACGCTACTGGCCGCCGTCGCCCTCACCCTCGCGAGCGCCGTACAGGCCCAGAGCCCGGACGCCCCGGCGCCAAAATCCGCAGAGGCGACAGCGACGGGTTCGGTCAAGGGGCCGAAGCCAAACCCGCGGGTCAAGCTGGAGACCGCCCAGGGCGTGATCGTCCTGGAGTTGGACGCCGACAAGGCGCCGGTCACGGTCGCCAACTTTCTCAAATACGTAGACCGCGGGCTCTACAACGGGGCGACGTTCTACCGGGCGTCGCGTCCGCCGGGGTACGCTGGCACGGACTATGGCCTGATCCAGGGCGGGCTGCAGAACGACCCCAAGAAGGTGCTGCCGCCGATCGCACACGAGTCCACCCTGAAGACGGGACTCACCCACAAATCGAATGGGACGATCTCCATGGGCCGGCATGCGCCGGGGAGCGCCCAGGCCGACTGGTCGATCACGCTGGGCGACATGAGCTATCTGGACGCCGACCCGAAGAACCCCAAGAGCCCCGGCTTCGCCGCCTTCGGCCACGTCGTCGAGGGGCTGGAGGTCGTGCAGGTCATCATCGCCCTTCCCACCGACCCCAGTCGGGGCGAAGGCGCCATGAAGGGCGAAATGCTTAGACAACCGATCCGCATAACTAAGGCGAGCCGGGTTCCCGCCCCATGACCCATCCTCCCGAAGATCGCTGGAAGCACACCGGCGTGCAGGTGGTCCCTGGCGACAGGCTGGATCCGGCTGCTGCGACCACGCCCGGCATGGACCGCGCGGTCGCCATCGATCGCGCGCGCACAGGCGCACAGAAGTTGTGGGCGGGCACCGTCCACATCCACGCGGGCGCCAAGACTGGCCCGCACCACCACGGCCCGCTGGAGAGCGTCATCTACATCGTCTCTGGCCGCGCCCGCATGCGCTGGGGCGAGGCCCTGGAGTATGTCGCCGAGGCCGGGCCCGGCGACTTCATCTATGTGCCGCCCTACGTGCCGCATCAGGAGATCAACGCCTCAGGCGACGAGACTCTTTCCTGCGTGCTGGTGCGCAGCGACTCCGAAGCGGTTGTCGTCAACCTCGACATCGCGCCAGCAGAAGCGCCGGAAGGCGTGGCCTGGATCGACCCGATCCATAAGGCCTGACGCGACGCGCACCCGCTTTGGACAGGGCTTCCTGTCCGCGCTGGAAAATGCGCCGTCTACGCCCCCCTGAGGTCACGCACCCGCCCGTCAGGTGCGACGTTTTCGCCCGTAGCGTGAGCTCGGTGGACACGGGGTCCGCGAACCCCTACGGGGCACCTCCGGGCGTGCTGTCGCCCAAGTACCGGAGTATTTTCATGCAGTTCAAGCTGGTAGCGACGGTCGCCGCCTTTGCAATTCTCGGGGCCGCTGGCCAGGTCGAGGCCGCCACCCAACTCGCCGACGGCGGGTTCGAACTCCAGGCCGCCACCGTGGGGTCCTATTGTTACTTCGGCTTGGCGACTCCGGGCGGCCCCGCGTGCCCGACTGGCGCGTGGACGGGAACAAGCGGCCTGCAGGACGAGGGCAACTCACCCTTCCCTGGCCAGCCGACGGTCGACGGCTCGAAGTACGGCTTCGTGCAGGTCAATGGTACGCTCGAGCAGACGTTCACGGCCAACGACACCGGCCTGTTCTCGCTGAGCTGGATGGAAGCCGGGCGCCCTTCGAACGGAGCCGGCGGCAACGAGAGCTACAACGTGCTGTTGAACAACTCGGTCCTGGGCAGCTTCGGCAGCACGACCGGCCAGGCCTTCACGGCCCGCAGCACCGGTCCGTTCGCCCTGGTGAGCGGCACGAACTACACGCTCACCTTCCAGGGGACGACGACGTACCTCGGTAGCAGCGAGACTGACAACACCGCCTACATCGACCAGGTCTCACTCAGCCAGGTGGGCGGCGCGGTGCCCGAGCCGGCAGCCTGGGCGCTGATGATCATGGGCTTCGGAAGCGCGGGCGTCATGCTGCGCCGCCGCCGGGCCGCCGTCGCGGCCTGATCCTCGGACACAACGCAAAACGGCAACGCCCGCGCCTCACGGCGCGGGCGCGTTCACGCCTGGATGATGACGCGCCAGGTTTTTCGGCGCAGTGAGGTTGCGACCGGCCTAACTGACGATGTGATAGGTCAGCGCCAGACCGGAAATGCTCGCGCGCTCCACCGCCGTCGGGATCGCGGGGTCGAGCTCTTCGCGCGCCGCCTCGGTCAGGAGGATCATCCCGCCCTGGGCGACGTCCTCGCCCAGTTTCGATGCCAGGTTCACCTCGTCGCCGAACAGGTCGTGGCCGGGGACCAGGATGTCGCCG
>JANPKX010000644.1:0-11953 GCA_031426235.1 Alphaproteobacteria bacterium
CCAGCACCGAATCGCGGTTCGACACGTCCTTGATGATGTCGCCGATGGCGCGCTTGATCGTCTCGGGGGTGATGCCGTGTTCGAGATTATATTCGACCTGCTTTTCGCGCCGTCGGTCGGTTTCGCGGATTGCGCGTTCCATGCTGCCGGTCATGCGGTCGGCATAGAGGATGACGCGACCGTCGACGTTACGCGCCGCGCGGCCGATGGTCTGGATCAGCGAGGTTTCGCTGCGCAGGAAGCCCTCCTTGTCCGCGTCGAGTATCGTCACCAAACCGCATTCGGGAATGTCCAGCCCCTCGCGCAGCAGGTTGATGCCGACCAGGATGTCGAAGGCGCCCAGCCGCAGGTCCCGGATGATCTCGATGCGCTCCAGGGTGTCGACGTCGGAGTGCATGTAGCGCACCCGCAGGCCCTGCTCGTGCATGTACTCGGTCAGGTCCTCGGCCATCTTCTTGGTCAGGACGGTGACGAGGGAGCGATAGCCCTTGGCGGCAACCTCGCGGGCCTCCGCGATCACATCGTCCACCTGGCTGAAGCCGGCCTTGGAGACGGGGCGGATTTCCACCGGCGGATCGATCAGGCCGGTGGGGCGGATCACCTGCTCGGCGAAGACGCCGCCGGCGCGTTCCATCTCCCAGGGCCCGGGCGTGGCCGATACGAACACGCTGTCCGGCCGCATGGCGTCCCACTCCTCGAACTTGAGCGGGCGGTTGTCGATGCAGGAGGGCAGACGGAAGCCGTATTCGGCCAGGGTGAACTTGCGGCGGTAATCGCCTCGGTACATGGCGCCGATCTGGGGCACCGTCTGGTGGCTCTCGTCGATGAACAAGAGGGCGTTGTCGGGGATGTACTCGAAGAAGGTGGGCGGCGGCTCGCCCTCGCGCCGGCCGGTCAGGTAGCGGCTGTAGTTCTCGATGCCGGCGCAGGATCCGGTGGCCTCGATCATCTCGATATCGAAGGTGGTGCGCTGTTCCAGGCGTTGCGCTTCGAGCAGCTTGCCATTGGCGATCATCCAGTCGAGCCGGACCTTCAGCTCCTCCTTGATCTGGTTGATGGCCTGGCGGAGCGTCGGGCGGGGCGTGACATAGTGGCTGTTGGCGTAGACCTTGATGCCTTCCAGGTCGGCGGTCTTGCGGCCAGTCAGGGGGTCGAACTCGGTGATGGACTCGATCTCGTCGCCGAACAGGCTGATGCGCCAGGCGCGGTCCTCGTAGTGGGCGGGGAAGATCTCCAGGGTGTCGCCGCGCCGGCGGAAGGTGCCGCGCTCGAAGACGGCATCGTTGCGCTTGAACTGCAGGGCTACGAGGTCGCCCATCAGCTTCTTCTCGTCGATCCGGTCGCCCGGCCTCAGCGAGAAGGTCATGGCCGAATAGGTCTCGACCGAGCCGATGCCGTAGATGCAGGAGACCGAGGCCACGACGATCACGTCGTCCCGCTCCAGGATCGCGCGCGTGGCCGAATGGCGCATGCGGTCGATCTGCTCGTTTATGGACGAGTCCTTCTCGATGTAGGTGTCGGTGCGCGGAACGTAGGCCTCCGGCTGGTAGTAGTCGTAGTAGCTGACGAAGAACTCGACCGCGTTCTCCGGGAAGAAGCTCTTGAATTCGCTGTAGAGCTGGGCGGCCAGGGTCTTGTTGGGCGCCAGGATCAGAGCTGGCCGCTGGGTCTGCTCGATGATCTTGGCCATGGTGAAGGTCTTGCCGGAGCCGGTGACGCCCAGCAGCACCTGCTCATGCTCCCGGTCCTCCAGCCCCGCCACCAGCTCGGCGATGGCGGTCGGCTGATCGCCGGCCGGCTCGTAGGCGCTGGACAGCCGGAACTTGCGCCCGCCCTCGCTCTTGTCCGGCCGCAATGGGCGGTGCGGCTTCCAGAGCAGGGGCATGGTGTTTTCATCGTAGTCGAACGCTGCGGACATGTCCGAGACGCCGGCGGGCGGGGTCGTAAGAGGCATGGCGTTCAAGGTAGGCGCTCCCACGCGGGACCGCTACCTATCCGGCGCCTGCTGCCAGCGGAGTGTCAGCATGGGGCCTCGCCCTTCAGAGGCAGATTGAGTTGGCTAGCGCCGGGGGTCGAGTTTGAGGAACTGCATCACAAGATAACCGCTCATCCCGGCGAATGCCGGGATGAGCGGCGAGGGAGGGCTGGACCGGCTTAGCCGATGGACCGCCTAGCGCCGGGCGTTCAGCCAGTCGCGGACGGTGCGGTCGACCTGGTCCTGGGCGTCGTGCTGCACGAAGTGGCCGGCTTGGGGGAACATCACCACCGTGGTGTCGGCATCGACGTGGTCCCACGTTCCCGAATGGCCGGCGGCGTTGAGGGCGGTGTCCTTCATGCCGTGGATCACCAGCACCGGAACCTTGATGCGCGGCGGGTTGGGCGCGGTGATGCCGGCCGCCTCGCCGGCCCCGCGCGGATAGTTGGCGCGGTAGTAGTTCAGCATGGCGCCGAAGTCGGAGCGCTTGAACGCTTCGACATAGCCGGCGCGCTCGGCAGGGTCCTTGACCCAGCCGGCGAGGCCCTCGGCGGTGAGGTTCTTCTCGACGCCGGGCTGCTGGAAGTTGCGGGCGTACTGGCTGTTCTTCTGCTGGTCGGCGTTGGTCGCCATCTCGCGGGCAAAGCCGGTGGGGTGGGGCACGCTCATGATCACGAGCCGGTTCACCAGATCCGGCCGGGCGAATACGACCTGCCAGGCGATGGCGGCGCCCCAATCGTGGCCGACGATGATCGCATTCTTCTGGCCCTCGGCGGCGATCACCGCGGCGACGTCGCCGATCAGGTTGGGCATGGCGTAGGCGGCTTCGCCGGCCGGCTTGTCGGAGAGGTTGTAGCCCCGGTTGTCGAGGGCGGCGGTGCGGTAGCCGGCCTTGTTGAGCTCAGCCATGAGCGGCTTCCACGTCGCCCAGTAGTCGGGGAAGCCGTGGATCATCACCACCAGCGGCCCCTTGCCGTCGACGACGTAGTGGATCTTCACGCCGGTGTTGACGGCGTACCGGTCCTGCGGCGCGGCCTGGGCGGCTGTGGCGAGCGCCAGGGCCGCCAGGAGCGCCAGTGCGGTGCGGATCATCGAAGCTCCTCGAGTGATTGCGCCATACCCTAAGGGCCCAGGCCCCTGGCAAATACTGTGTGCTAGACACCATGTGTCACACAGTGTACGACGCATAGCACAATGAACGGCGACGCCGACATCTTCGAAAGCCTGCGGCTGGAGCTGCGGCGCGGATCGCTGATCCTGGCGGTGCTGGGCCAGCTTCGCGCCGAGCACTATGGCTACACCCTGCGCAAGGCTCTGAGCGCCCTGGGCATCGAGATCGACGAAGGCGCCCTCTATCCCATGCTGCGCCGGCTGGAGAGTCAGGGCCTGCTGACCAGCGAGTGGCGCGAGGAGGAGAAGCGGAACAAGCGCTTCTACCGCCTGTCGCCGCTCGGCTCCGACACCCTTGCCCGGCTTGTCGCCGAATGGCGCGGCCTGAACCGGGCGCTCACCGACATCCTGGACCCGGAGGCCTGACATGGACCTTCTCGAACGCTACCTGGGCGCCATCGCCCGCAACCTTCCCGACGCGCAGAAGGCCGACATCACCGCGGAGCTGCGCGACGTCCTGCTCTCGCAGGTCGAGGAGGAGGAGAGCCGGCTCGGGCGACCCTTGACGGAGGTCGAGCAAGAGGCCGTGCACATCCGTTTCGGCCACCCTCTGACGGTGTCCGGGCGGTATCGCCAGGTTCAGTACCTCATCGGACCGGAAATGTTCCCGTTCTGGTGGGCCGGCCTGAAGCTGGCGCTGATCGTGGTCGCCGGAGTCTATCTTGCTTTGGTGGCGCCACAACTGCTGGCGGGCGTGAGCGGCGAGGTGGCGGCGCCCGCGTTCGAGGTCGCGCTCATGGTCGCGTTTGCCGCCGTAACCCTGGTTTGCGCGGTGATCGAACGGTTCGGCAAGACGGCGATCCTGACGCGATGGAAGCCCCGCAACCTGCCACCGCCGCACGGCGCGACACGCTCGGCGTTCGATCTGGTGGTGGAAATCTCCGTAGGCGTCCTCTTCATTTTCTGGTGGACCGGCGTGGTTCGGATGCGTGACGTCTTCCCGCAGCCCGAGCTCCAGTTGGCGATGGCGCCCGTGTGGGCAGAGTGGTTCTGGCCGATCCTGGCCTACGGGGTCCTGGCCCTCGTCGTGGACGTGATCGCGTTGGTCCGGCCGAGCCGCGTTGTGCTGGTTCAGGCTCTGTTGCTGATGCGTAGCTTCATCGCCGCCGGCATTCTCAGCGGGGTCTATCTTGCGGGACGCTGGGTGGAAGTGACCCATCCGGCCTGGACCCCGGCCGTGCAGGCGGAAACCGAGGCGAGGTTCAACCTGGGTATGCGCATCGGGATCGCCTGGACGATCGCGGCGTTCATGGCGTTTGCCGGACTCAGCCTTTGGCGGCTCTGGCAGGCGACACGACCTTCCCAGCCTACGGTCGCGAGATCTCGTTAGAACATCCGCGCGCCCCTGGCGGCGACCAGGATCACGCCGGCCAGGACGGCCATGGCTAAGACCAGATGACGCATGCTGCGCTCCCCACTTTTGACCTCTGACGGGATACGCAGCAAGACCTGCGCCAGATGCGACGCCCAGGGCGCGGCGGGGCGTTCAGAGGCAACCTACAGGTGCGAACAGAGTAAACAGAGATGGTTAGAGGACATCTCAAGCCTAACCGAATATGTCGCAGCCAAGCTCTTAGTGTTCATGCAATTCGCGAGGCGCTTCAGCACCTTGTCTAGACTCGCGGACTGACGCCCGCCTTGATCGCCGACCCCGCGTTAATGCTGCGGTGCAAAAAAGTCTTGCCAGGGCGTCCTTCCGCATTCATAAACCCTTCATCATTTGCCGTCGCCTGCCCCCACACGGAACCCGGGGCCGGCCTGCCGGCGACCGCTACCAGCACGAGCAGGGGCGGACGCGGCGTCAAGGAGTTGGGGGGCATGTTCGCCCTCGCTGCTGAGGACCGATCTGCTTTGACATATGGAACGCAGGCGCGCGCCGAAGGGCGTGGGCTGTTGGGCGCCACCTTACTGGGTGCGGGCATTGGCCTGGGCCTGGGCGCAATCTACCTTCAGGCCGGAATGGCCGATCACGTCGCTGAGCGTACGCGGGCGCAGGCCATGGCCGACGCCGCGGCCGGCGGCTATGCCGGGTCCTACCTGGAAGCCGAAGGGCAGGGCCTGCGCTACGGCCTGGAGCGCTACGGCTTTCGCGCCGGGGCGGATGCGCAGGTCGCCGCCGCCCGGTTCGACAACGATCGCGGCGCCGCCAAGGCGCGTCGCCGCGCCGATCTCGAATGCATGACCGAAGCGGTCTACTATGAGGCCCGCGGCGAGAGCACCGGCGGCCAGCACGCGGTCGCCCAGGTGGTGATGAACCGCGTCAAGCACCCGGCGTTCCCGAAGAGCGTCTGCGGCGTGGTGTTCCAGGGCGCGGGCCGTTCGGGCTGCCAGTTCAGCTTCACCTGCGACGGCTCCATGCTTCACGCCCGCGAGGCGCTAGCGTGGGAGCGCGCCCGCAAGATCGCGGGCCGGGCGCTGGCCGGCGCGATCGTCGCGAATGTCGGCCGCGCCACCCACTTCCACACCACGGCGGTGCAGCCGTTCTGGGCGCCCCAGATGATCCGGATCAGCCAGGTCGGCACGCATGTGTTCTATCGGTTCTCGCCCACCCGTTTGCGCAACGCGAACGACGCCGTGCGGATCGAAAAGGCTGTCCTGATCTCCGGCGACGCGGCGGAGCCGGCGGAACTTATGGTCGCGCCGACCTTATCCGACGCGGCCGTCGAGGCCTCGTTGCAGCCGGCTGCCGACCCCGCGCCCCGCGCCGCCCAGCCGGCGGCCAAGGCAGGACCTAAGCCAGCCGAGGCCGCGCAGGCCGCGCCGCCGCCATCACCCGCGGTCGCCGCCCTGAGCTGATGAGTCCCCCGGCCTTGCGTCGCGAGGCCGGTCGTCGTCCAGTCCGCCCAACGGTTCGCGTTGGGCTTAAGGAGACGCCGGGATGACGACTGATGTCCGCCAGCAACTGGCCAGGGACCTGCTGGCCTGTGACTATGATGGCCTGACGCCCATGCAGCGCAGCGTTATCGACCTCATCGCCACCGAAGAGCCGTCGGACATACATCCGGGGCTGAAGCACGACGACCGCACCCCGGGCCAGCGGCTTGCGGATCGGGTGGCGACCATCGGCGGGTCCTGGGGCTTCATCATCGGCTTCGGCGTGGCGCTAGTCCTCTGGATGGGTTGGAACGCCTTCGGCAAGGGTCTGGGCCTGGCGTTCGACCCCTATCCCTTCATCTTCCTGAACCTGGTGCTGTCCACCCTTGCGGCGATCCAGGCGCCGATCATCATGATGAGCCAGAACCGCTCCGCCGCCCGCGACCGGCAGAACGCGGAGCACGACTACATCGTCAACCTGCGGGCCGAGCTTGAGATCATGCACCTGCACGACAAGATCGACGGGGTGCGGCGGCGCGAGTTGATGGGGATCATCAAGCGCCAGAACGAGAGCCTCAGGATCCTGCGCGAGCAGGGGCCGGGCGGCTCTGGCCCGGTGGGGTCAGCCGCGGGCGGCGCGGCGTAGGGACTGGGGCGGCAAGCCGAAGCTGCGCAGGAAGGCGCGGCGCATCCGCTCCGGATCGCCGAAGCCGGTCGACAGCGCGACGCGATCGATCGAGGCGTGGCCGGTCTCGACCGCCGTGCGCGCCGCTTCCAGGCGCAGCCGCTCGACCGCCTTGGCCGGGGTGGTTCCGGTCTCGGCGGCGAAGGCGCGGGCGAAGTTGCGCGGGCTCATGGCCACGTGCTCGGCCAGCCGCTCGACGGGAAGGGGTTCGGCCAGGTTGTCGCGGATCCAGTCCATCAAAGCCCCGAACCGGCCGGTACGGCCGCCCAGGTCTATCAACGCCGAGAACTGCGACTGGCCGCCCGGCCGGCGCTGATGCACAACCAGCTGCTGGGCCACGCGGCGCGCGACGTCGGGGCCGAGATCCTCTTCCACCAGCGCCAGGGCCAGGTCGATGCCCGCAGTGATCCCCGCCGAGGTCCAGACTTCGCCGTCGCGAATGAAGATGCGGTCCGCATCAAGCGTCACCTTCGGATAGCGCCGGGTGAAATCGTCCGTGCGACTCCAGTGGGTGGTTGCCCGGCGGCCATCCAGAAGGCCGGCCTCGGCCAGCACATAGGCGCCGGAACAGACGCTGGTCGTGCGGCGCACGCCCACGCACTTGAGCCAGGCGACGATGTCCGCCAGCGGTCGGAGGGACCGCGTGCCATCGCCGCCGGAGACCATCACCGTGTCGAAGGGACCCTCGGCCAACGGTTCGGCCGCAAAGCATACGCCGGACGAACTGGCGACTTGCCCGCCCCCGGGGGCCATGACGACGAGCGCATAACTGCCGGGCCTGTAGCGTTCAGCGACTTCGAACACGGCGATCGGGCCAGCCGCGTCCAGGAGCTGGAAGCCGGGGAAAACAACCAGGGCGAGGGTGCGAGCCGTCATGGCAGAAACCGTGGGAAACGTGTCATTTCCGCCGGAACATGCCGTGGCTAAGGTCGTGTCGTCAATCCTCAGGAGCCCGCTCATGTCCCAGCTACAGATCGTCTTCGCGCTCTATCCGGGCGTGACCCACCTCGACTTCACCGGCCCCCACCAAGTGCTGGCGCGGACCCCGAACGCGCGGGTTGTCGCGGCCTCGATGGGCGGTATCGATATCGAGGCCGACGGGTTGACGTTTTCCAACCTGTCCGACCTCGCGAACCTGGATCGCGCCGACGTCCTGTGCATTCCCGGCGGCTTCGGGACCACCGGGGCCATGCTCGACGAGACTTTCATGGCACAGATTCGCCGCCTCGGCGCCGGCGCGCGCTACCTGACCTCCGTCTGCACCGGATCGCTGATTCTGGGCGCAGCAGGATTCCTGAAGGGTAAGCGCGCCACCAGCCACTGGGCCTGGCGCGACCAGCTCGCCCAGTTCGGCGCGATCGTCTCCGACGAGCGGGTCGTCAAGGACGGCCACGTGTTCACCGGCGGCGGGGTGACGGCCGGTATCGACTTCGCCCTGACCCTGCTGGAAGACCTGATGGGCCGGGACTACGCCGAGGGCGTGCAGCTTGGCCTGGAGTACGCCCCGGCGCCGCCCTTCGACTCCGGTCGCCCGGAACTGGCCCGCCCCGAGGTGCTGGCCCAGGTGCAGGCCGGGATGGCGGCGCTTGCGCAGGCCCGCATCGGGGTGGCTGGCAGAGCGGCAGAGCGGCTGCAGCGCGCATAGCGGACCGTTGGATTCCCCCGCGCGCGGGGGAATCCAACGGTGACGCGCATCTTCGTGCCCCTCCGCGGTTGAGGCACTCAGTCGCGGGCACCCCTCCACCGCCTTCGACGAGCCAGGACAAACCCGAAGGCCCGAGATCAGCGGCTGATCGCGTCCAGGCCGATATCCAGAACCCTGGCGGAATGGGTGAGGGCGCCGACGCTGATCACATTGACCCCGGTCTCGGCGATATCCCGCACGGTCTCCAGGCTCACGCCGCCGGACGCCTCCAGCACCACGCGTCCACGGGTGATCGCGACGGCCTCGCGCAGGTCGGCCAAGGTGAAGTTGTCGAGCATGATCACGTCAGGATCGGCAGCCAGCGCCTCCTGGAGCTGGACCAGGCTGTCCACCTCGACCTCGACTTTGACCAGGTGGCCGGCGAAGGTCTTGGCGCGACGTACAGCCTCGCCCACCGAGCCGCACGCGGCGACGTGGTTGTCCTTGATCAGGATGGCGTCATCCAGGCCAAAGCGGTGGTTGACGCCGCCGCCGCAGCGGACGGCGTACTTCTCCAGGGCGCGCAGGCCGGGCGTGGTCTTGCGGGTGTCGGTGATGCTGGCGCCCGTGCCGGCGACAGCGTCCACGAAGTCGCGGGTCAGGGTGGCGATGCCGCTGAGCCGGCCCATCAGGTTCAGCGCAGTGCGCTCGGCGGTGAGGATCGCGCGCGCCGCGCCGCTGGCGCGCGCCAGTTCGGCCCCGGCCGCCACGATCTGGCCGTCACGGGTGAGCGGTTCGAAGACGAGCTTGGGATCAAGCGCCGCCAGGGCCAGCCGGGCGCAGTCCAGCCCGCAGACCACGCCGCCCCGCCGCGCGGCAAACACAACGGCAAGCCGGGTGTCTGCGGGCACGCACGCCTGGGCGGTCAGGTCGCCGGCGCCCCCGAGGTCTTCGGCCAGGGCCGCCCGGATCACCGGATCGACCAGCAGGTCGGGGAGCGGTTCGATCATTCCGCGGCGAACCTCAGGCCGGGCGCCGCAGACGCCGGCAGGGTCACAAAGGTGCGTTCCGGCGAAGCGGCCTGCGGGAAATCGGCGCGATGGTGTCCGCCCCGGCTTTCGCGGCGCGCCAGGGCGGACGTGGCGACAAGGCCGGCTGCGACAAGAACCGGGCCGCGCCCATGCGCCGTTTCCAGCCGGGCGATGTCGCTCAGGAGCCGGGTCAGCCCCTGGGCGTCGCGCACGACGCCGGCGTCGCGGCTCATGGCCGTGCGCAGGCTCGCCAAGGCGGCGGCGGGCAGCTTCGGACCGGTCACGACGTGACCCGCCGCCGTGGGTGCAGCCCGTTCCAGCGCCGCCGCCCGGCCCGCCCGGGCGCCGAACACGGCGGCCTCCAGCAGCGAGTTGGACGCCAGCCGGTTGGCGCCGTGGACCCCCGTGGAAGCGCACTCGCCGGCCGCGTAGAGCCCAGCCAGCGACGTGCGACCGTCGGTGTCGGTGGCGATCCCGCCCATATGATAGTGGCAAGCCGGGGCGACCGGGATCGGCTGGACCCGGGGATCGACGCCCCCGGACAGGCAGGCCTCGAAAACCGCCGGGAACTCGCTCGGGAAGTGCGCGCCGACCGCCGCGCGGGCGTCTAGGAAGGCGCCGCGCCCCGCTGCGCGTTCGGCATGGATGGCGCGGGCCACTACATCGCGGGGCGCCAGCTCGGCCTCGGGATGGTAGTGGTCCATGAACCGGGCCCCATCGGCGTTCAGCAGCACGGCCCCTTCGCCGCGCAGGGCTTCGGTGGCCAGGGGCGCGGGGTCACGACCGATGTCGATGGCGGTAGGGTGGAACTGGACGAACTCGGGGTCCGCAATGGTCGCGCCAGCCATGGCCGCCAGGCCCAGGCCCTCGCCCTTGAGCTCGGCCGGGGTCGTGGTGACGCCGTAGAGGCCGCCGATGCCCCCCGTGGCCAGGACCACGGCGCGGGCGCTGATCTCGACCTCGCGGCCATCGATGCAGGCCAGGACTCCTCGAATGCGCCCGCTGGCGTCCTGCAGCAGGCCGGTCAGCCGCGCGCCCGTGCGCACGGTGATGTGCGGCGCGGCCAGGGCTGCGGTGCTCACCGCCTCCATGATCGCACGCCCGGCCTGGTCGCCCCCGACCCGCGCGACGCGGGGCCGTGAGTGGGCCGCTTCGAGACTTTGGGCGAAGCCGCCGTCAGGGGTGCGGTCGAACGGCGCGCCGAGCTCGGCCAGCTGGCGTACGGCGGCGGGGCCTTCCTCAGTCAGGAGGCGTGCGACCGCCGCATCCACCAGGCCCGCCCCCGCGGCGACGGTATCTTCCGCGTGAAGGGCCGGGGCGTCGCCGTCCGACAACGCCGCGGCGACCCCGCCCTGCGCCCAGGCCGAGGAGCAACCGTGGTTCAGCGCCGCATCCGTCAGGACAAGGACACGGGCGGGCGCCGCGTTCAGGGCCGCGGTCAGTCCGGCCAGGCCGGCCCCGACCACAAGCACGCCATCGTGGATCTGATGCTCAGACATCGGCGGCCTCGTGGAACACGTCGGTGCGCCGGGCGCGAACACCCGGCAGGAACGGGCCGTGGACTTCCCAGTGGACCCCGGTCAGCCGGCGCCCGAGCCGGTTCGCGCCGTCGCGGGCGGCCGTATGAGCGATCTCGCGCGTCGAATAGGACCCCAGGTGGGTGGCGTGCAGCGCCTCGCCTGCCGGCGTGGTCCAGTGCGCGACCGCGCCGACCGGCCGAAACGGCCGCGCGAGGCCGACGCCGATCCGCAGGTCCAACACGCCGTCGGCCTCGCCCTCGCACAGCACCACGTCACCCCAGTAGGGGCCGTAGTCGCCGGTCCTGAGCGCGCCGTGCACGGAGTCCAGCGCCCGGAAAACCACCTCCGAAAGGTGGTCAGCGCGGACCCGCGCCGCCACCACGGCCATGGGCTGGGCGGTCACGCGGGTCAGGACCGCGACCGGCGCGGCCTCCGAGGCAGTCTGGAGCGTCATCGTCAGATCAGTTCCACGTCGACATGGTGACGCGCCTTGACCAGGTCGTAGCGGGCGGGGACCGCCGGCGGCGGCAGGTCGATCATCCGCTGCACGGCCAGCCGCGCGCGCTCGGCGATCGCCGGGTCGACAGTGACCTCGTAGCGGTCGTGCAGCAGGGCCTCATAGACGTTCTGCAGGGTGATCCGCTGCATGTGCGGGCACAGGTTGCAGGGACCGATGAATTGGGTTCCAGGCGACTCGGCGGCCACATTGCTGGCCATCGAACACTCGGTGATCATCACCACGCGCTTGGGCTGGCGCCGGGCGACATAGTCGGTCATGGCCGCCGTGGAGCCGGTGAAGTCCGACGCCTCGATCACGTCGGTCGGGCACTCGGGATGGGCCAGAACCTCTGCGTCGGGCCAGGCGGCCTTGAGCTCTAGAATGTCGGCGGCCGTGAAGCGCTCATGTACCTCGCAGCGGCCCTGCCAGGCGATGATCTTGATATCCGTCTGGCGGGCCACGTTGCGGGCCAGGAACTCGTCCGGGATCAGGATCACGCGGTCGACGCCCCACAGCCGCGCGGCCTCCTCCACCACCTGGACGGCGTTGGCGCTGGTGCAGCAGATGTCGGTCTCGGCCTTCACGTCGGCGGTGGTGTTGACGTAGGTCACCACCGGCAGGCCCGGATATCGCTG
>JANPKX010000645.1:0-2661 GCA_031426235.1 Alphaproteobacteria bacterium
CACGCCCAGGATGCGCCGCATCGCCTCGACCGCGGCATCGTCGTAGGCCGGGGACGCGGACAAAAGCTTAAGCGACGTTTCGTCCCCGCCGTCGGCGCATCCGATCACGTCCGTGAAGGTCCCGCCACGGTCGATCCAGAAGGTGAAGCGCTGCAAGGGCATCGGTCTGTCCAAAACTTAACCCGCGCTTGCGATTGTCAGCGTGTCGCCACGGTCTTATGGCATGGCATAGCGAAATGAGCTTCTGGCGCAAAATTGCCGGCCTGGCCGCGCGCAAGGTCGATGAGGCGGAATGCGATGTCTGCCCGCCAGGGTTGCCGGGCGAGGACGCCGCCTTTTCCACCGCGGTCACGGCGCTGGGCGCCAAGCTGGCCAAGGCCGACGGCAACGCCCAGGCCGCCGAGTACGACGTCTTCTCGGTGGTCTTCCAGGCCGACGCCGGCAGCGAAGGCAATGTGCGGCGGCTCTATCAACTGGCGCGCCAGACCACCCGCGGCTTCGAGGGCTATGCACGCCGGCTGCGGAAGCGATACGGCGGCTGTCCGCAAATCCTGGAAGATGTGCTGGACGGGCTATTTCACATCGCGCGCTCGGATGGCGTCGTGACCGGTGATGAGTTGGAGTACCTGGCGAGGGTGGCCGAGCTGTTCGGCATGTCGCCGCTGACGTTCCGGCGGATCAAGGCCACACACTTGGGCGCAGCCAACGATGACCCCTACGTGATTCTGGGCGTGGCGCCGGACGCGGACGATGAGGCCGTCCGCGCAGCCTGGCGGACGCTGATGAGCGAAACCCATCCCGATCGCGCCCGGGCCCGCGGACTGCCGCCTGAGTTCGTGGAGGTGGCCGAGGCGAAGTCGGCGGCAATCAACGCCGCCTATGACGAAATCGTGCGCGATCGCCGGGCGATGGCGCTGGAAGGCGTGGCATGAGGCGTGCAACGGGCCTTTGAACCGCATGGGCGGTTGACGCAGCGCGGGACTGTGTTGTCATGGCCGCGTCATCAACGGCTGGCTACGCTGGCTGAGGAGCATTCATGGTCAAGGTCGCTCACGAGGGATCCGCCTCCCGCAGCCTCGCCGCGCTCGGCGCCGGACTGGCCACGGTGGCGGCTGTGATCGTAGGCGCGGTGCTGGCCGTATTCGCCGCGGCCACGGTGGCCGTGATCGCCATCATGACATCGGCGTTGCTGGCCTTTGCGGGCCTCGCCCTGCGCGCGCGCCGTACGGTCCGCGCCCGGCGTTCCGAAGACGGGGTGATCGAGGCGCGCCACCTGGGCGGCCATCACTGGGTCGCGACCGGCTGGAGCGAGCGGCGGTAAGACTCCGCCATCTGGGACCCCGGATTGTTTGAACAGATGGACGGATGGCGGGTGCAGCGGCCCCCACGTCAATCTTGCCGGGGCCTGCCCGCGGCTCTAACGTCGCGGTTCAAACAGATGTTGGGAGTCAGGCATGACCATCGGCGTGATCGCGCAGATCCGGATCCAGGACGGCAAGGCCGCCGAGTTCGAGGCCTTCTTCACCGAACTGGCGGGCCAGGTCCGGGCCAATGAGCCTGGAAACCTCGCTTACCAGCTGACCAAGAGCCGGACCGAGCCCAACCTCTACAAGGTCCTGGAGGTCTATGCCGACCAGGACGCCCTGACGCATCACGGCGGCACCGAGTACTTCAAGGCGGCGGGTCCGAAGTTCGGCGCCGTACTGGCGGGCCGGCCCGAAGTCGAATACCTCGACGGCATCGGTTAGGAGCGCGGCATGGCCATGAACCTGGATTTTGCCTCGGAAGACCTGGCGTTCGGCGACGAGGTCCGCGCCTTCATCGCCGAGGCGTTCGACGACGAGATGCGCGCCAAGCTGGCGCGGTCGAAGAACCATCAACTCGACAAGGCGAGCCAGGTGCGCTGGCTGAAGCGGCTGGGCGAGAAGGGCTGGCTCGCGCCCGACTGGCCGGTGGAGCATGGCGGCACGGGCTGGAGCCTGGGCAAGAAGTACGTCTTCGACATGGAGATGGCTCTGGCCGGCGCGCCCTCCACCTCGAACATGGGCGTGCGCATGTGCGCCCCAGTGGTGATGGCGTTCGGCACGCCGGAGCAGAAGGCCCAGCACCTTCCCAAGATCCTCACCACGGACGTGTGGTGGTGCCAGGGCTATTCGGAGCCGGGCTCGGGCTCGGACCTGGCCTCGCTGGCGCTGAAGGCGGAGCTGGACGGCGACCACTATGTGCTGAACGGCTCTAAGACCTGGACGACCCTGGCCCAGTGGGCCGACTGGATGTTCTGCCTGGTGCGGACGTCCAACGAAGACATCCGGCAGAAGGGCATCAGCTTCCTGCTGATCGACATGAAGACGCCCGGCATCACCATCCGGCCGATCCCGACCCTGGACGGCCCCGCCGAGGGCGAGCAGGAGATCAACGAGACCTTCTTCGACAACGTCCGGGTGCCGGTGGCCAACCGGATCGGCAAGGAAGGCGAGGGCTGGACCTACGCCAAGTATCTGCTGCAGTTCGAACGCGGAAACCCTTATGCCGCCGGGCTTTCCATGCAGATGCGCAAGGTGCGCAAGATCGCCGGCGTGGAGCGGTCAGATCGCGGCGGCACAATGCTGGACGATCCGGATTTCCGCAAAAAGCTGTGTGAGGCCGAGATCAAGATCGAGG
>JANPKX010000646.1:0-2084 GCA_031426235.1 Alphaproteobacteria bacterium
GGGCGCGCGCTTGTTCGGCCCCCCCCGCCGCCCGCTCCTCCCCGGTCGGGCGCGGCCCGCCGTGTGCCCGCCCCCCCCGGCCCTGGCCCAGACCCCGATGGAGGACCCGCTCGACGCCCGCGACGCCAAGCGGGTGGAACGGATGGAGAAGATGGTGCGCGAGCTGCGCGCCATCGTCTTCCAACTGCGAGATACCGGAAAGCCTGTGGTGGTGCAGCCGGCCGACACCGATGCGCGCATGGCGGAACTGGCGACCCGGCTCGGCGACTTCGAACAGACGCTGAAGAGCCTCAACAGCACGCTGGAGACCGAGGCGCGGGACCTGGACGCCACGCGGCGGGAGAACATCGACCTCAAGACCCAGGTCCAGGTTCTGGGCGAACGCCTGACGGCGCTGGAACAGAAACTTGCGGCACAGGTCGCCGCCCCGCCGGTCGCCGATGAGACCGCGCCAGCTGCGGTCGCCGCCGGCGATCCTGCGAAGGCCTTCGCGGAAGCCCGCCAGCTGATGCTGGCTGGCGACTACGACAACGCCGAACAGGCGTTCGCCGCGTTCGTGGACGCCTATCCGGACGCCAGCCGAGCCCCCGAGGCGCAGTACTGGTGGGGCAAGACCCTGACCGTGCGCGCCGCTCACGCAGACGCGGCGCGGGCCTATATCGGCGCTATCCGCGGCTGGCCCCAGACTCCCTGGGCGCCCGACGCGGTGGTTGAGTTGGCCCGCTCGCTGATCGCACTCAAGAAACCGGCTGACGCCTGCCAGACCCTTGCCGAAGTCAAGCGCCGCTACCCCAAGGCGCCGGCCACCTTGCAAAGCCGGGCGGCGGCGGCGCGCACCCAGGCGAAGTGCGCGGCCTGACGGGGCTGGCCCCGCCTTCGCACGACGATTGGGAGGATCAGGTCCGCACCGTGCTGGATCGCCGACTTCTCCGTGGCTCCGACCGACCCTTGGCGGTTGCTCTATCTGGCGGCGGCGACTCGCTAGCTCTCACTCTCCTGGTCGACGCGTGGGCGCGCGCGCACGGTCGGTCGCTGATGATCCTGACGGTCGATCATGGCCTGAATGCCGCGAGCGCGGGCTGGACGGTGACCTGCGAAACGTTGGCGGTGCGGCTGGGGCGCGAGTTCCAGATCCTGCGCTGGACTGGCGGGAAGCCTTCTACCGGCCTTCCCGCCGCGGCGCGGGCGGCCCGCCATGGCCTGCTGGCCGACGCCGCGCGGCAGGCCGGCGCGCGGGTTCTTCTGCTCGGACATACGGCCGACGATATCGCCGAGAGCCAGGCCATGCGTCGCGCGGGCTCCACAACGCCCGATCCCTACGTCTGGAGCCCATCGCCAGCCTGGCCGCAAGGACGCGGGCTCTTTCTGCTGAGGCCCCTTCTCGGCGTCCGACGCGCCGTGCTGCGGGACTGGCTGGTGAGCCAGGGCGAGGTTTGGATCGACGATCCCGCCAACACCGACCTGCGCTACGCCCGGTCGCGCGCCCGCGCGATGGCTCCCCGACTAACGCAGGCCCTACAGCCGCCGATCACGAGGCTGGCCGAGCGCGTGTCTCATGCGCCCGGGCTGACCGTGCTTCCCAGGGCCGCGCTGAGGGCCGCCGATCCGCCTGAGGCGGCCCGGCTCATCGCGCTGGCGGCGGTTTGCGCCGGGGGCGGCGCACGACGTCCGGCCTCGGCGCGGATCACTCGCGCCTGCGCCGACCTGCGCGGCGATGGGATGGTCCGACGGACGCTGGCCGGAGCTCGGCTCGAGGGCGACGTCGATGCGGTCCGCATTGCCCGTGAACCCGGTGAGGCGGCGCGGGGCGGGCTGGAACCCCTGGCCCTGGCGCCCGGCCAGGCGGTCATCTGGGACGGACGGTTCGAGATCGTCTCCGTATGTTCGGGGGTTGTCCGCCCCCTCGCTGGCGTCGCCAGCCAGTTGCCGAGCGACCAGGGGCGAGCGCTGCGCCGATTGCCGCCCGCGGCGCGCGGAGGCCTGCCGGCGATCGTCTCGGAGGACGGCGCTGTCTCCTGTCCCGCCCTCACCGGACATGCGCGGGACCTGGTCCCGGATCGGTTGCGCGCGGCAGCCGGCCTGAT